>PUXX01000026.1 GCA_009659895.1 Campylobacterota bacterium | reverse complement strand
AAGGCCACGTCGCTGGGGTTGTGCATAATGGAGAGAAGCTCCTCTTTTGTGACCACCTGGTTTTGCCTTTCCATGAGCATCTGCAAGATCTTAAACTGCACGTCTCCGATCGGTTCGTGGTGACCGTCGATACGGATAGTGGAGTTTTTGGGATTGAGTTCGATATTTTTGTAGCGGATCGTCTCCTCGTCTCCATGTTCGTAGAATTTGGATTTGATGCGAATGACCAGCTCTTGAGGATGAAAGGGCTTTTTGATATAGTCGACCGCTCCCAGCTCAAAGGCCTGGGCTATGGTGTCCAAGGATGTGAGGGCGGTGATGAAGATCACTGGTGTCTCATCCTCGGCCTCTTTGAGCTCCTGGACGATCTTGAGTCCACTCTCGCCGTTGAGATTGATATCAAAGAGATAGAGATCGTAGTCGTTGTCGAAGGTGAGATTGAGGGCATCTTCGGTATCGTAGCCGATATCTACGTCAAATCCCTCCTCCTCCAAATACTCTTTGAGGCTTTGGGCTAGGAGTTTGTCATCTTCAATGAGTAAAATCTTCACGCTCTATCCCCTTTTGTATGAAAAGTTTATCAAATTATTGTTATTATTACGTTAAAGAGTAGCTGGAGGGTATATGAGAGGACTTTGGTTGATCTTTTTGGCGCTACTAAGTTATGCTTCTACGCTCCATCTAGCCATTTCGGCCAGTCCGTCCAAGCTCAATCCCCTTATCGCTACCGATAGCGCTAGCGGTGAGATCGCTGGCTGGATCTTCAACGGCCTTTTCAAGTATGACGCCAATGCTACGATCGTGGGGGATCTGGCACGAAAGTGGCGTTTTTTGGATGAGAGGAGGCTTTGGGTAGAGTTAAGAGACAACGTCTCCTGGCATGATGGGGAGCCCTTTGAGGCTGATGATGTGAAGTTCACTTTTGAGCTCATCACCTCTTCCAAGGTCGTCACTCCCTATGCCAGTGAGTTTCGCTATGTCCAAGATGTGGATATCATCGACCCCCACCATCTGATCATAACCTACAAAAGGCCCTACTTCAAGGCTCTTCAGACCTGGATGTTGGGGATCGTGCCTAGACATCTACTCTCAAAAGAGCAAAATATCATGACAAGCTCATTCAATCAGCGCCCCGTAGGCACTGGCCCTTACAAGCTTGAGAAGTTCGAGGTCTCAAAGGATATCGAGCTCTTTGCCAACGAGCGCTACTTTCTCCATCCACCTCGTATCCCAAAGATCGTCTACCACTTCTTGCCCGATCCATCTACCCAGTTTTTGATGCTCAAACAAAAAAAGCTCGATGTAGGGAGCCTGACCCCTTTGCAGCTAGAGCGCCAGATCGATGAGGATTTCAAAGCCTTTTATGAGATCTATGAGATGCCAAGTCACGGATATACCTATTTGGGATTCAATCTCAAAAACCCCAAGTTTCAAGATAGAAGAGTACGAGAGGCTCTCAATCTTGCCGTCGATCGTCAAGAGATCATCGATATCCTCTTCTTCTCTCACGCTAGCGTCTGTACCGGGCCTTTTATGCCAGGCACCTTCGCCTACGATCCTACCGTACAAGCGCCCAAAAGAGATCTGGCCAGGGCTCGAGGACTTCTCAAGGAGGCTGGGTATGATCAGGAGCATCCGTTGGAGTTTGAGATCGCTACCAACTCCAACAACACCACCAGACTCTACGCCGCTCAGATTATCCAGCAGCAATTAGCCCAAATCGGAGTAAAAGTGCGCATTCGGGCGATGGAGTGGCAGGCCTTTTTGAATACGGTCGTGATGCCAAGGCGTTTTGAGACGGTACTGCTAGGATGGGGGCTAGGCCTTACGCCAGATGCCTATGCCATCTGGCATAGCGAGGGGGATAGACCGGGAGGATTCAATTTCATTGGCTACAAAAACCCCGAGGTCGACCGTCTCATCAAGGAAGCGGAGACCACTATCGATCATGAGAGGCTGGCAAGACTTTATAAAAAGATCTTTCGCCTCATCGTCCAGGATATCCCCTATCTTTTTTTGTACATCCCCAACTCCATCACCGCAGTCAATAAAGCGATCAAAAATGTCGAGCCATCTATCGTAGGAGTCATGCACAACGAGATCGAATGGATCAAACCATGAGAGTGGCGATACTCTTCGATCTTGACGGCACTCTCATAGACTCTACCGAGGCGATTTTGGATGGATTTGCCTACGCTTTTTCTTCCTTTGGTCTTGAGCCTCCCCCAAAAGAGAAGATTTTAGCTCTCATAGGTCATCCGCTGGATTTTATGTTTGTGCATTTAGGAGTCACTTCTGATCCCATGCCTTTTGTGGAGCGCTACAAAGAGCGGTATCGTCAGATCTTCAAGGCCAAGACCAAGCTCTTGCCAAAGGCCAAAGAGGCGGTCTTGGAGGCCAGTAGGCTTGGAAGAGTGGGGATCGTCACCACAAAAACTGGCAAATATTCAAAAGAGCTCATGGAGCATCTAGGGCTCATGGACTATTTTGATGTGCTCATAGGTCCAGAGGATGTACACCATCCCAAGCCACACCCAGAGCCGATCCTCAAAGCTTTGCGTCACTTGGGGATCCCTCCACAAGAGGCCTTTATGATAGGAGATACCTGTCTAGATGCTCTAGCGGCCAAAGATGCTGATGTCTGTGGCTTGGGTGTGAGGTGTGGATATGGCAAAAAAGAGCTTGATCGCTGCTTTGATCACCTCTTCGCAGATCCTCTATTGGCGGTGAGATTTGTGAAGCGTCTGAAAGGTTACCATCATTAATAGTGCCTTTATCTTATTGTTGCGATAAACGTTTCTAATATTCATTTAAGATGGAGTTGATTACAATTTAGTATCAAATTAGCACAAGGGGAGAGTTATGCTTGAAATCAGATGGCACAGCCGGGCCGGACAAGGGGCCGTAACGGGAGCGAAAGGTCTGGCAGACGTAGTGGCCAACACCGGAAAATATGTCCAGGCTTTCGCTTTTTATGGATCGGCGAAGAGGGGGGCTGCGATGACGGCGTACAACAGAGTGGACGAAAAGCCCATCCTCAACCATGAGAAGTTCATGAGGCCCGATTATGTTTTGGTCATCGACCCGGGACTAACCTATACCGCAGATATCACCGCCAATGAAAAAGAAGATACCAAATATATCATCACCACGCACCTTAGCAAAGAGGAGCTCATCAAAGCCCAGCCAAAGCTAGAGGGTAAAGAGGTCTATGTGGTCGATTGTATGCAGATCTCACTCGATACCATCGGACGGGCCATTCCCAACACGCCAATGCTGGGTGCGCTCATGAAGGTGAGCGGGATGTTTGATCTTGATTACTTTAAGGAGGCGATGAAAAAGGTCCTCTCCAAATTCCCGCAAAAGATCATCGACGCCAATATGGCTGCGATCGAGCGCGCGTACAACGAAGTCAAATAAAGGATAGAGTGATGGCAAGAGATCTCAAAGAGATAAAAGATATCAACGAAATCAAGGATTTGGGATGGGATGAGCTCATCCCAGGCGCCGCTCTGTTTTCTTTTACGGAGCCTGTGGAGGATGTGGCTGAGGTGCCTATGGAGGAGCGCCCTTATGCCCCTACCAACTCTCATGAGTGGCAGGTGGGGGATTGGCGTGTGGAGAAGCCGGTCTACAACAGAGATCTTTGTATCGACTGTCAGTTTTGCTGGGTTTTTTGTCCTGATATGTCTATTTTGAGTCGTGATAAGAAGATGATCGGCGTTATATACGAACACTGCAAGGGCTGCGGTATCTGCGTGGAGGTCTGTCCTACCAATCCAAAATCCCTTTTGATGTTTCCAGAGCATATGGACAACGACGAAGCGCTCTCGATGTGGCCCAAAAAAGAAGAAAAGGATAAATAATGGCGAAAAAGTATGAGCTCAACGAAGTAGAGGTTTGGGATGGGAATATGGCTGCTGCCCATGCGCTTCGCCAAGCGCAGGTAGATATCCTGGCTGCCTATCCGATCACCCCTTCTACGCCTATTGTGCAAAACTACTCCAAGTTTTTGGCCGATGGATATGTGGATGGGGAGTTTATTATGGTCGAGTCCGAACATTCGGCCATGAGTGGCTGTGTGGCTGCTAGTGCAGCTGGAGTGAGGGCCGCCACGGCGACCAGTTCCCAGGGGTTTGCGCTGATGGTGGAGGTACTCTATCAAGCCAGCGGTATGAGACTGCCTATTGTCCTTACTGTCGTCAACCGGGCTTTGGCCGCTCCACTCAACGTCAATGGTGACCACTCCGATATGTATCTTGGACGAGATGCGGGCTGGATCAATCTATGCTCCTACAACCCGCAAGAAGCCTACGATCTTACGCTCATGGCCTTCAAGATCGGGGAGGATTTGAATGTCCGACTGCCGGTGATGGTCCACCAAGATGGCTTTATCTGTTCTCACACCGCCCAGAACGTCAAGCCCATGCAAGATGAAGAGGCAGCGGAATTTATAGGAGAGTTCAAGCCGGTCAACTCCATGCTCGACGTCTCCAATCCTGTCACCCATGGTGTGCAGACAGAAGAGGACTGGCATTTCGAGCACAAAGCTAGACAACATCACGATCTGATGAACTCGGTAGAAACTATCAAAAAGGTATTCAAGGAGTTCGAAGATCGTACCGGCAGAAAATATGACATGGTCTACACATATAAAATGGATGATGCCGATGTGGCGATTTTTGCTCTAGGTACTACGGTAGAGAGCGCGCAGATCGCTGCTGATCAGATGCGAGAGAAGGGCATCAAGGCTGGAGTGGTGAGTCTGCGAGTACTGCGACCGTTTCCATTCAATGAGATCGCCGATGTACTTGGCAATGTCAAGGCTATCGGTGTCATGGACAGAAGTGCTCCAGGAGGTACCTTTGGGGCGATGTTCAACGAGATCAGCGCTGCGCTTCTGGCCCGTGGGAAGTCTCCGGTGGTGCTCAACTATATCTATGGACTTGGCGGACGAGACACCACTATCGAAATGCTCAAGGGTGTTTACGAAGATCTGGCCAAGAGCGCCGAGGCTGGTGAGGCGGTGGTACCGCTTCAGCAATTTGTAGGACTACGAGGTCCCAAACTAGCGTTTTATTAAGAGGGGGAAGTGATGGTAAAGAAGATCAAAAACCTAAAAGAGTTTTCACTATCGAATGATAGATTCGAGGGCGCCAACCTCATGTGTCCGGGCTGCTCTCACAACATCATCGTACGGGAGGTCCTCAACGCCACCGACGATCCGGTGATCGTGGCGACGGCTACGGGATGTCTGGAGGTCTGTACGGCGGTCTATCCCAAGACCAGCTGGGATGTGAGCTGGATCCATATCGGCTTTGAGAATGCCGCGGTCGCTGCTGCGACAGTGAGTGCAGCCTATGAGGTGATGAAGAAAAAGGGCAAGCTTCCTCCAGCGACACAGAAGATGGTTGATGAGGGCAGAGAGCCCAAAATCGTCGCTTTCGCCGGGGATGGTGGGACTTATGATATCGGCTTTCAGTCTCTAAGCGGTGCTTTTGAGCGGGGGCACAACTTCATGTATGTCTGCTTGGACAACGAAGTCTACGCCAACACGGGAGGCCAAAGAAGCTCCTCTACTCCCATTGGGGCTAGTACGACCACAAGCCCGGCGGGAAGCGTGAGTTATGGCGAGAAGATGATGAAGAAGAGCATGGTGGAGATCATGGCCGATCATGGAGCTCCCTATGTAGCTCAGGTGAGTCCTAGCAAATGGAAAGATCTGGTAAAAAAGGTCCAAAAAGGTTTTGAAGTCTACGGCCCTGTCTATATCAACGCCCAAAGTGCCTGTACCACGGAGTGGAAGCACGCTCCAGAAGATACTATCGAAGTGAGCGATCTTGGTGTGGATAGCTGTGTGTGGCCTTTGTATGAGATCATCAATGAGCGTGATGAACATGGCATCATCTATAGCACCAAACTCAACATCACCTATCGTCCCAAGACCAAGATCCCGGTCGAAGAGTATCTAGCGGCTCAGCCAAGATTTCGACACCTCTTCAAGCCTGAAAACAGACACATCATCGATCTATGGCAAAAAGCGGTGGACGCTAGATGGGAATACCTCCAAAAACGTGAGGAAGCGGGCGTCTAATTGCTCCTTCGCCGTCTCTTGGGACGGCCCTTTCTCAATCAACCTTCATCAAGGACTATCATGCCATTACTTGAAAGCTTTATGGTGGATCACACCAAAATGGAAGCTCCCGCCGTACGTGTGGCAAAAGATATGCGATCGCCCAAGGGGGACCATATACGAGTCTTCGATCTTCGCTTTTGCAAACCCAACAAAGAGATCATGAGCGTCAAGGGGACCCATACGTTAGAGCATCTTTTTGCGGGGTTCATGCGAGACCATCTCAATAGCGACGATGTGGAGATCATCGATATCTCCCCCATGGGGTGTCGTACGGGATTTTATATGAGTCTCATAGGCAGACCAAGCGAGCTTGAGGTGGCCCAGGCGTGGGAGAAGAGCATGCGAGATATCTTGGCTCTTCGATCGGTAGAGGAGATACCAGAGCTCAATGTCTATCAGTGTGGCAGCTGCTATATGCACTCCCTCAACGAAGCTCAGCGCATCGCCAAGCATGTGGTCGATAGGGGTATCGGGATCATGGACAACGAAGAGCTGGCATTGGATTTGGATGCTATCGATGCCAAAAAGTGCGATGTCGATCCAAAGAGCGTCAAAGTCATAGGAGAGGTCTAGATGGTCGTGGTGATGGGTGTGCGATCGCAGGAGGGCGAAGAGTCGATCATCGCCCCAGTCAGGGATGCCGAAGCGTTTGCGTTCGTGACGCTGGGCGAGGGGATGCGTATAGAGGCTATTGAGTTTCGAAAGAGTTTTGAGAATGAGCTTTTTGACTACATCGTCACGCCCGACAAGCATGACGATCTCGAAGATGCCTATGATCTTGGGGCCAGGGCGCTGCTGGCGATGCCGGGAATGAGTGTGGAAGAGATCGTAGAGGCTTTGATGTTTCGTGAGCTTGATGAGATTGTATAGATGAAGTATGAGCTTTGTCCTACCAAAGATGGCAGCTATACCCTTTATTCCAAGGAGTATGATGAGTGCTATCACAGCACAAAAGATGGAGCCTTGCAAGAAGCTCTCAAAAAGCATGTGGAGCCGGCTTTTTGGCTAGCCCAAAAGAGCCATCTGAAGATCTTGGATATCTGCTTTGGGCTGGGTATCAATACGCTAGCGACCATTTATCACTTTTTGCGTCAAGATAGGATCAAGAGCATCTGCATCTACTCTCCCGAGCTTGATAGAGATCTGCTCAAACTCCTGCCCACCTTCGCCTACCCAAAAGAGCTGGAGCCTTTTAGGGGGATCGTGGAGGAATTAATCGAAAATAAAGTATACAAAAGGGACAATATAGAGATAGAGCTCTTCGTAGGAGACGCCAGAGAGTATGTGAGGATGCTGGATGAGGTGGATGTGATCTACCAGGATGCCTTTAGCCCCAAGAAAAACCCAACCCTTTGGACTGTGGAGTATTTTGAGGATCTTTATCAGATCCTCTCCAAGCAGGGGGTACTGACTACCTACTCTATCGCCACTCCCGTGAGGCTGGGGCTGTGGGAGGCTGGGTTTCGGATCTATGAGATGGCGCCAGATGGTGTCAAGAAGATCACGATCGCCTCAAAAGCCCCTTTGCCTCTTGAAGAGGTCGATATGGATCAAAAGGCCAGGAGGGCCACTTCAAAGCCTTTGCGAGATAAAAGGAGTGAAAATGGATGAGAATTGCAAAAAGATTATGCTCAATATCGCGCGTATCGCTATCAAAGAGGAGTTCATGGGCCACAAGGAGCTCAATGACGAAGTCAAACAGCGCCTCATCGCCATGTGCCCAGATCTGGCCAAGCCTGGAGCGGTCTTCGTGACCATCAACGAGCGCAGCAGTCTTCGAGGCTGTATCGGCAGCTTGGTGCCCTATCGCCCGCTCATCGATGATATCATCGAAAATGCCAAGGCTGCAGCCTTCAATGATCCTAGATTTCCTCCTTTGAGTCCGGAGGAGTTTGACAAGATCACTATCGAGATCTCTTTACTGGGTGAGCCAAAGCCTCTAGAATATAGTGATATCGAAGATCTCAGGCGAAAGATCCGCCCCGGCGTGGACGGGGTGGTGCTCAAGCTTGGAGATAGGCAAGCCACCTTCTTGCCTCAGGTGTGGGAGGAGCTGCCCGATTTCGATCAGTTCTTCGCCCATCTATGCATGAAGGCGGGACTTCCGCCAAACTGCTTGGAGTATCATCCACAAATCTTCGTTTATCAAGTGGAGAAGTTTAGCGAAGAGGAGCTCTAAGATAAAAAAGAGCGACGATGCGAAGGCGATGCCCATGCTGTGGTGAGTCTATCTTCCTGTGCCCTTTGCGAAGCGAGGGGAGTGCGTGGAAGAGCGACTACAAATCCTTCTACTGCCCAAAATGCAAAAGCCGTATATTTGGCTATTTCTCGGCTGCCGCCGAGTTTTGGATAGGTATTGGGCTTTTTGTGCTTTTGTGGAGCTTGGTATCTTTTTTGATCGAGACTCTCTACGGCTCCTTTGGTGCATCCTCTCTTGTAGCGATGGTGTTTGCCGGATTTGTGCTCGTAATACTCTCGTGTCTGGCGGCGCTTTTTATGCCTCTTGGCTGCTACGGCGTCGAGCCCCAAGAGGGGGCCAACGAGGAGCACATCATAGAAAAAGGCTATATCGAGCTCGATTCTAGCCGCCGCATCACCCCTTTTGAGAAGAAGATGATGCGATGGACGCTGTGGGCTCCGTGGCTCTATTTTCTCTTTGTGGTTTTGGGTGTGATCGTCACGATGATATGGGGATTTCTTAGATGAAACGGGGCTCTTTGCTGCTTGTGGCGTTGGCTCTGCTTTTGCCCTATAGATTTTTGGGTTTTGGGATTTGCTCCGTTTGGTATACCCTTCTTTTGGCGATCCTCTTTTGGTGGGCGAAGAGCGCTAAGATAGGCATGGAGGCTTTAGCCAAGCTGCGAAAAGAGAGTCTCACGGAGGGGCTGGAGAGTCTAAAGAAGCGAAGATGGCACCATCCAAGCTTCGTTTTGGCTTTTTACATAGGAGCGGTGACGGCGCTTTTGTATCTATGTATGAGGTGAATTATGAGGCGATGTCCTTGTTGCGGTGAGCAGATAGGCATTTTCCAGCTCTTTTTCGCATGGTCCGATAGAGATGACGACGGATTTATCCACTGCCCCAAGTGCGGCGTAGCGATCCAAAGATTCGAGGTATACGAGAAGTATGGCTTGATAGGACAGCTACCCCTTTTTGCGCTGCTGTTGCTGCCCCAAAGTTGGATGAGCTACAAGCTCGCTCTCGGCGCTTTTGTCTATATGGCGGCGCTTTTTTGGTTTTTGTATAGCGCTATTTCGTTTCACTGCTTCAAAGAAATCCCTATTAAAAAGGATGTGACTCCTGAGAGGGAGTGGATTCGGTGGATAGGGATATTTCTTATTTTCTTGTTCTTCGTCGCGATGGTGGCGTCGATCTTTTGGGCATTGGCTTTTCGGAAGCTTTAGAAGGTATGTATGGGTCTATATATGGGTCCTTTTGGTGTGAGATGGCTCTCGATGAGCTGGAGTTTGAGCTTGATATGGCCTATTTCTCGCTCTTTGTAGCTTCGAACGGCCTCCAAAAACCTCTCGTAGCGTCCCGCATTTTTGATGCGACAAAGGGTGATGTGGGGGATGAAAGGCTTTTTCTCCGCTACGCCGAGGCGCTCTCGTATGGTCTCGTGAAGAGCCGTGAGGCTCTCGTCTTCGCATCCGGCCCACAAAACTCTTGGCGGAGTGCCGAAAAACCCGAGACCTCGAAGGGAGATATCTTTTCGTTTGTAGCAAATTCCCTCAAGAGCCTCGACGATAGGAGCGGCGCTTGGGACCTCTCCTAAAAAGAGAAATGTCAGATGGATGTTCTTTTTCTCCACCCACTTGCCTCGCAGGAAGGAGAAGGAGTGTTTTATCTTGGCGTAGTCGTCGATAGCGGCGAAACTGCCTATGAAAAGTCGCATGATGACTCCTAAAAGAGAGCTTGAATCTTTTCGATATCTTCCCAGCTCATAGCTTTTTCTTTGGCGAAGAGGTGGTAGAGGTATCTGGCGAACATATCGGTTTCGATATTGACCCGTCTTCCGACCTTGTAGTCGCCAAAGAGGGTGTGGCGCAGGGTGATGGGGATGATAGTGAGGCGAAAGGAGTCGTCATAGACTTCGTTGACGGTGAGGCTGACGCCATCAACGGCGATGGAGCCTTTTGGGATGATGAACTTGAGGCAGGTTTTGGGCGCTTGGATATAGAAGTCGGTGGAGTTTGTGCCTCGTATGATCTTGGTGATGGTGCCGACACAATCGACATGCCCCTGGACGATATGGCCCTCAACTCTGTCGCCAAGGCGCATGGCCGGCTCTATATGGACTTTGTTTTGAAAGTTTTCGATCGCTACGACATTTTTGGTCTCGTCGCCGATTTCGACCTCGAATCCGTCATCGTAGAGCTTCGTGACGCTCAAGCAGACGCCATTGACGGCGACGGAGTCTCCGATACGGGGGCGATATGTGGCTTGGAGGCGGAGTCTCTTGCCATCGAAGCTCTTGACTGAGGCGATTTCTCGTATAAGACCAGTGAACATTGGATACCTTGATTTTTGATGCCATCTATTGTATAACTAACCAAATTTTATCCAAAAAGAGGGTGAAAATGAAATTCGACGTTATCGTCATCGGCGGAGGGCACGCCGGAATCGAGGCTGCCTTGGCAAGTGCTAGAATGGGGATGAAGACACTTCTTGTCACCATTTTGGCCGAGCAGATAGGCGCCGTAAGCTGCAACCCGGCTATTGGAGGCCTTGCCAAAGGGCATCTGGTCAAGGAGATCGACGCTTTAGGCGGGCAGATGGGGCTGACCACCGATAGGGTAGGTATTCAGTTTCGTATCCTCAACGCCTCCAAAGGACCGGCTGTGAGAGGAAGCAGGGCCCAGATCGATATGGATCGTTACAAGGTCCATATGCGCACCGTGGTACTTGGCACTCCCAATCTTGAGGTGGCCCAGGAGATGGTGGATCGACTCCTGGTTAGAGGGGATGAGGTGATAGGGATAGAGACGGGTCTTGGCAATGTCTACCACGCCAAAAAGGTGATTGTCACCACCGGTACGTTCCTTAGAGGTCTCATCCATATAGGAGAGATTCGCCAAGAAGCCGGACGGGCGGGAGAGTTCGCCGCCAACGCCTTGAGCCAGAGCCTAAAATCTTTGGGGCTTAGGATGGGGCGACTCAAGACAGGCACGTGTGCCAGGATCGATGCCAAGAGCATCGACTTTGGCAAGATGGAGATCCAGCCAGGAGACGAAAAGCCGATTCCTTTTAGTTTTCGCACCCCAAAAGAGAGCTTCAATCCCACACAGTTGCCCTGCTATGTCACCTACACCAACGAACGCACCCACGAGATCATCGAGTCCAATTTCCACCGAGCTCCCCTTTTTACGGGACAGATCGAAGGGGTAGGACCTAGGTACTGTCCCAGCATCGAGGATAAGATCTACCGCTTTCGAGACAAGGAGCGCCACCATGTCTTCGTCGAGCCCCAGACGCTGGAGGCCACCGAATACTACATCAATGGCCTAAGCACATCCTTGCCTCCCGACGTGCAGGTAGAGATGATTCGATCCATTAAGGGGCTAGAGAGAGCTAGGATCGTGCGTTTTGGTTACGCTATCGAGTATGATTATGTCGATCCGACTGAGCTGACCCATACTCTTGAGACCAAAAAGATACAAAATCTCTATTTAGCAGGGCAGATCAACGGCACCACCGGCTACGAGGAGGCGGCGGCCCAGGGACTCATGGCCGGTATCAACGCCGCTTTGAGCATCAAAGGTCAAGAGCCGCTTGTATTGCGAAGGGACGAGGCCTATATCGGCGTGCTCATCGACGATCTGGTGACCAAAGGGACCAAGGAGCCTTATAGGATGTTTACGAGTAGGGCGGAGTTTCGTCTGCTCCTTCGAGAGGACAACGCCGATCTGCGCCTGATGCCCTACGGCCACAAGCTAGGACTCATCGATGAGGATAGCTACGCGAAGATGCTGCGCAAAAAAGAGCAGATCGAAAAGGGTCTGGAGTATCTGGAGCAAAACTATCTTACTCCTACCAAGGAGACGCTTGGATTTTTGCAAGAGATCGGTGAGGAGAAGATCACCGACAAGACCAGTCTCAAAAATATCGCCTCTAGAGCCTCTTTTACGATCCAAAAGCTTGAAAAACTAGCGCCCATCATCGCATCCTTCGATCCTGAGGCCAAAGAGCAGATCCTCATCGAAGCCAAATATCACCAATATATTAAAAAACAAAAAGAGCAGATCGAGAGAATGCACGAGCTCTTGGATGTCAAAATACCTGAAGACCTCGATATCGACTCCATCAGTGGACTGAGCAACGAGGTCAAAGAGAAGCTTAAAAAACATAAACCGCCCACACTCTTTGCAGCCAGCCAGATCAGCGGTATCACACCGGCGGCCATCGAGATACTCCATATCTATATAAAGATGCACCAAAAGGGTAAACAATGACCATCTATTTCTACGCCCATACCGACAACAGACGCAGCCTGCGCCGCCTTCGCCGAAGCGCGGCGTTGGCTAAGGAGCTTCAAAAGGAGTTTGATGTCTATTTCATGACCACAGAGTTTCGAAGTGCCACCTACGCCAGACGAGAACTTGGTATCAAAAAGGCTGTCGGGATCGAGGATTTTCGCAATATTGGCACTATTGCCCAAAGAGGGGATGTGATCGTCTATGACAGTGATGAACACAGCGAGGTTATCCATGAGGAGATGATAGAGTTTTTTGGTACCTTTTTTCGTATCAGCTACGATCCAAAAACTCTCAAAAAAGATCGTGAGATCCTCATCTCTCCCCATTTGGTCGGGGAGGGGATCATCAACGGTCTTTTGATCGATAGGGACTTTTTTGATGGTGGTCAAAAGAGCTTGCCAAGAGGCTTTTTTTATGGTGATGATGATTATGGCAGAGAGCTTGAGAAGATCGCTCCAAAATTAGCTTCTTTTGAGTTGGAGCTTATTGAGGGATTTTACTTTTTTGTGGATGTAGAAGAGAAAATAGAAGCGTATTTCAAAGCGATCCATCCCATTGAGGAATATTTTGACGTGATCAAAGCTTCCAAGACTTTTCTCTCTTTCGATCCTCAGACCGCTTTGGAAGCTGCTGCTGCAGGAGCTAGGACCCTTTTTATCCACAAAGAGGCCGAAGAGGAGTATACCCCGCTGATCCAAAGAGCCGGTGTACTGGATGGGGGCTATTTTGATCCTGCCAGACTCCAAGAGGCGCTCCTGCGTCTGGAGGCGCCAAATCGCGACTATTTGAGCGCCTTGAGTGTCGAAAAAGTGGCAAGAGAGATGGTTAGCATATTAAAAACTAACACTTAACTTACGAATAACTTAAATTTATATTTTTTTAAAAGTAGTTGTATTAAAATAAGCTGACCAAAAACTTACAAAAGGATTGTCAATGGCACAAAGCAGACGTGACTTCCTTGGTATGGTCTTTGGCGGATTCGCAGCCGCGGGAGGACTTGCGGCACTTTATGCGATGAAGCGTACATGGGACCCGTTACCAAGTGTTATGGCGGCCGGTTTTACCACTGTGGATCTCTCTCCGATGAAGCCGGGAGAGTTTCGAACGGTGACATGGAGGGGTAAGCCTATCTTCATCCTGCGCAAGGACCACACAGATCTGAAGATCTGCGAGGACCAGGATGTCAAAGTGGGTGAGGGTGATTATCTGGTACGTATCGGCCTTTGTACCCACCTAGGATGTATTCCGGCTTGGGAGCCTGATAAGAAGATCTTCAAGTGCGCTTGCCACGGTGGTGAGTTTGACGCGTGTGGTGTCAATATCTTCGGACCTCCTCCACGACCTTTCGATATTCCTCCCTTCAAGATCGAAGGCACGAAGCTCGTGATCGGCGAAGAGGGACCAGAGTATAAAAAACTAGTCGGTAAAGCGTAAGGAGCGGGCATGGCACAGTTTACAAAAGCAAATAGCATCTACGAGTGGCTCGACCAAAGACTTGCCTTGACAAAACTTTGGAAAGTTTTGGCGGCGGAGTACTGGATTCCTAAAAATATCAACTTCCTTTGGGCGATGGGTGTGGTTTTGATGACCATGTTTACCATCTTGGTCATTAGCGGAATTTTTCTTTTGATGTATTACAAGCCAGATACCAACCTGGCCTTTGATAGTGTCAACTACACCATCATGCAAGAGGTGTGGTTTGGATGGCTGTGGCGCCATATGCACGCAGTAGCGGCGTCGGTGGTCTTTTTGGTGATCTATATCCATATGTTTACCGGTATCTACTACGCCTCTTACAAAAGAGGTCGAGAGATGATCTGGCTATCGGGGATGCTCCTTTTTGTCACCTTCAGCGCCGAGGCCTTTAGTGGGTATATGCTCCCTTGGGGACAGATGAGCTACTGGGCGGCCCAGGTTATTACCAATCTCTTTGGCGGTATCCCTTTTATTGGTGATGAGCTTGTTATCTGGATTCGAGGGAACTTCTATGTCTCAGATCCTACGTTGACCAGATTTTTCATGCTTCATGTCTTTTTGCTGCCTTTGGTGATTATGATGATTATCGGGCTGCATTTTTATACCCTTCGAATCCCTCACGTCAACAATCAAGACGGTGAAGAGATCGATTTCGATGCTGAAGCTGAAAAATACAAAGCCGGTCTGAAAAAAGAGGCGAAAGTCATCCCTTTTTGGCCTGTCTTTTTGAGTAAGGACTTCTTTGTTCTTGGTGTCTTTATGATCTTTTATTTCTATTTGGTCTTCTATCACTACAACTTCGCGATGGATCCGATCAACTTCGATCCGGCCAATCCGATGAAGACACCGCCTCATATCTATCCTGAGTGGTATTTCTTGTGGAGTTATGAGGTGCTTCGAGGATTCTTCTTCGATGTGGGACCTTTGAGCGCGATGGATATCGGATTGATGGCCTTTGGTATCGCCAACGTCATCTTCTTTTTTATGCCGTGGCTAGATAAAAGTGACGTGGTAGCGCCCGCTCACAAAAGAGGCGCGTTTTTTTGGTGGTTTTGGGCGCTGTTGATCGATATGATCATCCTTACTATCTGGGGCAAACTCCCACCCACAGGTATCAACGCATGGATCGGATTCTTTGCGTCCGTGACATTTTTACTGTTGCTACTTGTGATCCTACCTATGATTACGAAAAAAGAGGCTAGAAGAGCAGGAGGTGCGGCATGAGAGAACTCAAAATTTTAGCTGTAGTGGTCTTTTTTACCTTGGTGACCTACTGGGGAGTGGAGCCCTTTGCCCACTCCATCATGCATCCGCACCATGAGCCTGCTACCTTTACCTATGACGATCTCAAGCCCTTGAATAAGAGTGGAGATCCCAAAAGGGGAGCAGAAGCTATCATGAACAACGGCTGTACCGGATGTCACGGTATCAAAGCTGCTGGCATCCCAGCTCCTATGGATCCGGTGACGGCTAGTGCTAGCTATGGAGTCAATCCTCCAGATCTCAGCACCGCCGGAGCGCTCTATGATGAGAAATTTTTGGCCAATGTGATCAAAAATCCTGTGCATGCTATGAAGCTTGAGCATAAATTTGGCGATGCCAAGCCCTTTCCAATGCCCAACTTCTACGGTAGCGATCAGGATCTGGCTGATATCGTGGCGTATCTAAAGTCCATCGCTCCAAAGGAGGTGACGCCAAAAGATGCTTTCGTCAACGCCTGTGGGCGATGCCACGATATGAAGTATGACAACTGGTATGTCATCGGGCCCAAGCCAAAGATGGATACGGAGCTTGAAAAGGCGCAGTTCAATCTCAAGCACGCTCAGTACCAAGCCAATCTCAAAAAGTATCTTGGTACCAATCCACCGGATCTGAGCATGTATATCAGAAGCCGAGGGCATGAGTATATTCGTGACTTCGTCGAAGATCCTCAAAAGCTCCTCCATGGTACTGCGATG
Organism: Campylobacterota bacterium; assembly: GCA_009659895.1. GTDB lineage: Bacteria > Campylobacterota > Campylobacteria > Campylobacterales > Nitratiruptoraceae > Nitratiruptor. Next base: position 40,339 of record PUXX01000026.1, on the reverse strand, counting down.
CCTAGAGTGGGTCTGACTGAAGAGTCTACGATGAAGGTGATCGAATATATGGAAAAAGTGGGCGATCGTAAGAAAGAGAAGCGAAACAGCCTTGGACCTTGGGTACTTCTTTACTTCGTCATCTTCTCTATCCTAGCTTATCTGTGGAAGAAGAAGATCTGGAGCGAAGTGCTCTAATCTTTATCGAAGGGGTCTTTCTCCTTCGATTTATCTTCTTTTTTGCTAAATCTGCTACAATTTCCTAAAACCAATCAAAGTAACGACCATGCTTATCGATGGACACGGCAGAAGAGTCAACTATTTGCGTATCTCATTGACGGAGCGATGCAATTTTCGATGTCAGTACTGTATGCCTGAAAAGCCCTTTTCCTGGGTGCCCAAAGAGAATCTTTTAAGTTTTGAGGATCTATTCAAGTTCGTCAAAGCTGCGATTGATGAGGGGATCACCAAGATTCGCCTCACAGGTGGTGAGCCCACGCTTCGGGCCGATCTGGATAAATTTATCAAGATGATCTACGACTACAAAAGCGACATCGATCTGGCCATGACTACCAACGGCTACCTGCTCAAAGATATCGCCGCTGATCTTAGACGTGCAGGGCTCAAGCGCCTCAACATCTCCCTCGATAGCCTCAGGCCCGAAATCGCCGCCAAGATCGCCGGCAAGGATGTGCTCTCCAATGTCCTGGCCGGAATTGAGGCAGCGCTGGATGCGGGACTCAAGGTCAAGATCAATATGGTCCCCCTTAGGGGGGTCAACGACGACGAAATCGTCGATATTTTGGAGTACTGCAAAGAGCGGGGGATGCGGGTGCGCTACATCGAATATATGGAAAATGTCCATGCCCATAGTGATCTGAAGGGGATGCACGGCAAGGAGATCTTGGAGCGTATCAAGGAGCGCTACGAGATTGAGAAGATCGGGCGCCAAGGGAGCAGTCCGGCTTTTCTGTACAAGCTCAAGGACGAAGGGTATACCTTTGGGCTCATCGATCCTCACAAGCATGACTTTTGTGAGAGCTGCAACCGCATTCGGCTCACGGCTGAAGGCTATTTGATCCCATGTCTTTATTTCGACGAGGCGATGAGTATCAAAGAGGCGGTCCAAGCCGGAGATATCGACAGGGCGGTGGAGATCTTAAAAGAGGTGCTAGCCAACAAGCCCAAGGAGAATCGCTGGAGCGAGGAGAGCTGCGAGGCTAGTAGCAGAGCCTTCTATGAGACGGGAGGATAAAGGTGTATTTGGTCGAGCATTTCTACTCCATCCAGGGAGAGGGGAAGTTTGTAGGTACCCCCTCAATCTTCTTTCGTTTTGGTGGGTGCAATCTTCGCTGCCCCAACTTTGGTGAATATTTCATCAAGGGCAAAAAGGTCTTTGGGTGTGACAGTGTAAGAGCGGTCAACAAGAGACTCTTTGAGCAAGAATGGATGAGAGTCGATGATGCGAAGGAGCTAGAGAAGATCTTGAACGATCATCTAGAGCATCTGGATTTTAGGCCTCATGTGGTGCTCACAGGCGGTGAGCCGCTGCTCTATTGGAGTGAGGAGTCTTTTTATGAGTTTGTGGAGTATCTAGTCCGGGAGGGATTTATCGTCACTATCGAGACCAACGCGACGATCGAGATCGATTTTGAGAGCTACCCGGCCTACAAAGAGGTCATATTCGCCATGGCCGTCAAGCTCTCCAACAGCGGCGAGCCCTACGAAAAAAGGGTCAACAAAGCGGCGATCGCCGCTATCGCCCAGGAGACGGCCTACAGCTTTTTCAAATTCACCCTTGATAGAGCTATCATAGAGTTTGACGCATACGATCAGATCGTCGATATCGTAGGGGATTATCCTGAGATAGAGGTCTTTTGTATGCCTTTGGGTGATCGGATCGAGATTTTGAGAAAACATGACAAGGCGGTGGCTCAGTTTTGTATGATACACGGCTTCATCTATAGTGACAGACTCCAGGTGAGGCTGTGGAACAGGGAGCGGAGGCGATGATCATACGAAAACTTTTCAAATTTGAAAATGCCCATATCGTGCGTGGATGCACCACCAGAAGGTGTAGTGAGTCGATCCATGGTCACTCCTACACGGTGGAGCTGCTTTTTGCATCCGATCATCTTGATCGTGGTCAGATGGTCTACGATTTTGGTCTAACAAAACTGACCATCAAGGAGCTTATCGACTCTTTCGATCATGCTATCACCCTTTGGAGTGGGGACGATCCTGAGTATTTGAGGGATATGAAAAGGTGGAGTAGGCGCTGGGTGGAGCTGCCGGTCAGCCCTAGTGCGGAGCAGTATGCTAGGGTGATCTTTTTGATGGTGGATCTGGTTTTAAAAAATACCATTACGGTAAATAACGAAAAAAATGTTACACTTTCATATGTGGTTGTCCACGAAACACAGACGGGGTATGCCCAGGCCTCAAGAGAGGATGCTTATAATGAGCGTATGGGCAGGATCGATCTAGAAGCCATTCGCTTTAGCGATGGCGTCAAAGAGGAGTGGAGCGATCCCTCCATCTGGCAAAAGCTTTTAAGAGGTGAGAAGATCCAAAACCCGACAAAGATCTAAAAGGAGTAGAAATGAAAAGAGTAGTCGCTTTATCGGTAGTGACAGCGGCGCTGCTGTTTGTGGGATGTGGGGAGAAAAAGGAGCAGACCCACGCACAAGCTAAAGCTCAAGCAAGCAGTGCCATGGAACACAAAGTAGAGCCTCAAGTCAAAAAAGAGACTCAGCACAAAGTGGAAAAGAAGGCGCAAGAGGTCAAGCATGAAGCAAAAAAGGTCCAGGAGGTGATCGAAGAGCCTCTTCCTGGCACTACTGTCACAGCGAAGGTGAAGAGAGCGCAAGAGGTTTCCAGTGAGGTCACGGTATCTAGCGTAGCCAAAGAGGTAACTCAAAAGGTACAAAAGAGCGTAACAGATACTGTAGAGGCTGCAAAATCCAAAGCGAAAGCTGCCGTAGCGGCTGTGACAGGTGGAGCTGCTGCGGGTGCTGCCCCGGCAAAAGAGGAGGTGGCTCAGGAGGCTGTGACCAAGGCCAAAGATGTGGCACAGGAGAAGGCCAATGAGGTGGCAAAAGAGGCTCCTTCGGCTGGCGCAGATCTTGCTAAAGGTAAAGAGCTTTTTGCCAAGTGCGCCTCTTGTCACGGAGCCAATGGAAAGCGAAAGGCTCTTGGCAAATCCGCTCCTATTGCTGGTATGAGCAAGGATGAGGTGGTCAAGATCTTAAAAGAGTACAAAGCAGGTACCCTCAACAAGTATGGCATGGGGGCGCTCATGAAAGGTCAGGTAGCCTCTTTGAGCGATGCGGATATCGAAGCATTGGCGGCCTATATCGCTTCTTTGAAATAATCTCATATTCCTTCGGCTTTTGCCGAAGGATCATTTACTCACAATCTCCATAAACTCCTGGCTATAAAATTCCCACAAAGGGATAAACCGAAGCTGCTTTGAGAGGCTGGAGACCTCTTTTGAGGCTATGACAAATCCATTCATCCTGGCTGCTGGACTCACCATTCCAGGAGCTCTTTTTTGACACGCCTCAAAGCTCTCCCCATCGAAAAATCCAGGTATGATCGTATCTCGTCCCGGTTTGAGGGTGATTTTTTCTTTGGCTCTTGTAAGGATAGGACGGTGGTAGGGATCGAAGCGCCCTTTGAGGCGGTTGATGAGAAATCGTCCAAAAAGCTCGAAATTGAGCACGGCTGCCAGTGGATTGCCTGGGAGATTGAGGACGAACGTGTCGCCTATTTTGCCAAGTGTTGTCGGTTTGCCTGGCTTGATGTCTATTTTGCTAAAGAGTATCTCCATACCCATAGCTTTGAAGGCCTCTTTGGTAAAGTCTGCCTCACCTACGCTCACGCCTCCGCTTGTGATGATGAGATCTGCATCCAGTGCACTTTGGATCGTCTCCTTGATGGATGCAAGAGAGTCTTCTACTTTGCCCAAGAAACTCACATCACACCCTAGCTCCTCACATCTGGCCAAAAATGAGGGGGTATTGGAGTTGTAGATCATGGAGCCCCGGATCGGCTCATAGTGCATCACCAATTCGCTTCCCGTGGCAAAAATCGCCACTCTTGGCCGTCGAAAGACCTCTATATATGAGTAGCCCTGGCTGGCCAGCAATCCTATAGTATAGGGTGTGATGGTCTGGCCTTCATGGACGATGACGCTTCCTTTGGCCACATCTTCTCCCCGGGTGCGCATGTGGGACTTTGGCTTGATCTTTTTTGGGAGCACCACCCTCTCACCCAAATACTCCACATCCTCTATGGGCACGATCGCCTCGGTGCCTTTTGGGAGCTTGGCTCCCGTCATGATCTTGATGGCTTCTTCTTCTTGGACCTGGAGATCCTCGACGTTTTGGCCGGCAAATATGGTAGCGACCACCTTGACCTCTTTGCCCTCGTCACTGCATCGTACCGCAAAGCCATCCATGGCGGAGTTGTCAAAGCCTGGCAGATCGAGCGTGGCCTGGTAGGACCTTGCACTCACTCGACCTAGGGCCTCTTGTAAAGGGACGCTCTCTTTTTTGAGGGAGAGCTTTTGGATCTCTATGAGTTCTAGGGCTTCTTTGATTGAGATTGCCATTAGAGTTCCTTTGATATAATTGGGCTTAAAAAAGGATCGATATGGATCAACTCTTCACCATGAGCCTTCATACCCATACATTGACCGTCATTTTGCTCATTTTATCACAAATCGGGTTTTTTTGGATAAAAAAGGAGCCAGATTTTATTCTCTTCGTGCGAAAAGTCAAGACTCTCTACCTTGTTCAGACGATTTTGTACGCTATGGTGGTCTTTACGGGTCTTTTGATGATGGCTGTAACAAAATTTGAGCTATGGAGTATCAAGGTCGTTTTGATGATATTTTTGGCTCTGGTGATTTTGGTCCATCAGATCCTGCTCTATAAGAGATTGCGCCCAATACGCAGTGATGAAAAGAGTCTCCAGGAGGAGTACAAAAGGTGGGCTTCGAAGGTGTTTGGTGCCGAAATAGCGGCTGAGTTAGCTCTTTTTGTCATGGCGTTTCTTCTGGGCTGATGCAGTTTGTCTATCATCCCGCAAGCGGCAAGAGGAGTCTGAGGGTCGATGGAGAGATCTACAACTACCTCTTGAAGGTCCGGCGTCACAAAAGAGGAGAGATCGTTCCCTTTCGCAATATGCAAGATGGATATCTCTATTTCTATCGTATCGACGAGGTGAGCCGAAGGGAGGCCATATTAACACTCGTTCACAAAGAGCACAAAGAGGTCAAGCCTCCACGATATCTCCATCTCATCTGGTGCCTGATCGATCCAAAAGCGATCGAAAAGGCGCTGCCGACTCTCAATGAGCTAGGAGTAGCCAAGATCAGTTTCGTCTATTGCGATAGGAGCCAGAAAAATTTCAAGCTCCGTTTCGATAAACTCAAAAAGATCTTGATCAACTCTTGCCAGCAGTGTGGCAGGAGCGATTTAATGGAGCTGGAGACGATTAAAAACATTGCCGAAGCGATGGAGGAATATAACGATATACTATTTTTGGACTTTAGTGACAAAACGGAAAAAACGTTCTATAATATACAAAGAGTCTGTATAGGCCCAGAAGGGGGCTTTAGCGATGAGGAGCGGGCTCTTTTTGATCGTGTCACTGGGCTGGATACTCCTATGATCTTGCGAAGTGAGAGTGCTGCTATAGCTATAAGCGCGAAGGTATTGGTATGAGATTCTTACTAAAAGCGGTATTGGTGATATTGGCTTCGTTGTCCTTGCATGCCGCTTTGGTGAGTGAGTATCGCTTTGATGAGTATGTCTATGGAGGCATACTTCGTGATAGTGTATCAAACAGAGATCTCACCGAGGAAAATCTCACCTCCACACAGGGCATTTTGTGTCGTGGTGGCCTTTTTGACGAGGATCAAACAAGAGTGAGGGGGGAGTGGCAAGAGCGCTTCGATCAAGAGCTCACAGTGACCTTGTGGGTACGGATCGCCAAACGTCAAGATGCATCGGCCAGGCTTCTGGAAATGAGTGATGAGAGCGGTGATTATGAATATGGTTCCGCTTTGGCTTTCGACTCACGTGGAAGGAGCCTAAGAGGATGGATCTATGGTGATGGACACAGGAGCACGGAGGTAAGCTATCGTTTTACCTCCTATATGGATGATAGGTGGCATATGGTTGCTATGACCTACCGCTATGGTTCTTTGAGACTCTATGTCGATGGAGAGCTCAAAGATACAGAGTCGGTCACCATAGCCGACATCGCCGATCCCAAGACACTGGCTATTGGCTCGAACTATCTGCTTAGCGATAGGGCGAAGTTTGAAGGAGGTATGGATGAGATCAAGATCTACACCCATGCCCTGAGTGATCAAGAGATCCAAGAGCTCTACAACAACGAAAAAAGTGGCAAAGACTATACCGGTATCCAGCGCATCTGTCCTCTTAGAGCCGAATATCGCATGGATGAATGCTCTTGGGATGGAGTCGGTGCGGTCAAGGACTCTAGCCCAAATGGCTTTGACGCAACGGCACAGATAGCCAAGACCTCCTTAGTGTCGGTGATCTGTCGAGGAGGAGATTTTACCTATATATCTTCGGACAATACCGACGATAGTGATGATGATCTGGTCCAGCTTCCCCCTCAGACGATGGATGGATTACAAGATTTCACCATCGCTACGTGGATCAAGACCACAAAAGAGAAGTTTACCATCCTCTCCGCTGCCAACGATACCCAATACAACGAGGCTTGGTTCTACTCACTCAATAGCACCACCTTTCGCAACTATATCAAAGGAAGCTATCGTAGCTACTCTCTCCTGGCTCCCATCAATGATGATCGATGGCACCACGTGGTATGGACTAGAGAGGGGAAGAAGGGGTGTTTGTATGTGGATGCTGTGTTGCAGGAGTGTCGCTACTATACCAATGATCTAGCCCTTAATGTCAAAGGGGTGGTCCTAGCCCAAGATCAGGACAAACTTCTAGGGGACTATCAGGCCTATCAGGCCTTTGATGGATATATGGATGAGGTGAAGATCTTTGGGGAGGCACTGGATCAAAGCCAGATCCAAGAGATCTACCAAAAAGAGCTGGCTGGATATGATGCTGTAGAAGAGGAGCGGATCTGTAATTGTTGTGAAGAGGAGTATAGCGGGCCAATTGTACCTTTGGAATTTGAAGGTGGTCATGTGGAGCTCAAAAACACCTACGCCGATCCTACATGGACCTATATCCCTTTCCAGGCCCCGTTTAGTTCCGTGCCGGTGGTCTTTATGGTGATCGATAGCCGTGGGAGCCATCCTGCCTCTGTGAGGATTAGAAACATTACTACCACAGGTTTTGAGGCGACACTGGTGGAGCCTCAGGGAGAAGATGGGCCCCACTTAGATCAGACCCTAAGCTACTTCGCCATCAACAAAGGTGTCCACAAACTAGGAGATCACCTTATTGAAGTAGGGACCATAGAGACCAAGAAGGTCCAGGGCAGATACGCTCCTGCTGGCAATGAGATCGGATGGGAAGAGGTAGAACCAAAGCTCAAGATCTGCAATAGAGCCGTCGTAGCCAATATCCAGACTCTCAACAACCTCTCCTCCAATCCCCCAAGAGATCCTCTCATTCCCTGGGCCACGGCCGCTTTGCGTACGAATGGCAATAATATCTACCTGGCTTTGGATATGAGTGAGACGAGCCAGGGGGTCTTTAGCACTTCCGAGACCATCGGATATATGATAGGACCTGCCAATATCCAGGATAGTTTTATCGATGATTTCAATCGAACCATCGATTATGAGACCATCGCTACCGATCCCTATTTTGTAGGATGGGACAATGGATGCAAGAGTGTCTCTTTGGCTCAGAGTTACGATACTACCCCGCTGATCGCCGGCTGGAAGATGAGCCGCTATGGTACCGATGGAGGATGGTTTAGGCGGTGTGCGCTGGATACGACAAAAGTAGGCTTCTTGGTAGATGAAGATAGGGCACATGATCGTGAGCGTGCCCATGTGGCGGAAGAGGGAGGGATTTTTGTCTTTAGTGATCCTTTCTCACTTCGAGAGACTCTCCTAGAAGGAGTCTTCAATGCCGTAAGTTCCCCTGGGGACGATGGTGTATGCGAGGGAGCAAGCGATTGGGAGAACAACCTTACGACCCAGATCGTCAAAAGGCCCTTTAGCCTCTATCTTTTGGCCAAGGACAAGGAGACCAATACCTCCATAGAGGCCAATATCACTCAGGTAAGTCTATATTACTATGATCTTGGAGATACCAGCAGCTGTAGCGGTACTAGCCGAAAGAGGATCGATCTGTGTCTAGGAAATGGATGTCCTGCCATAGGAGCAGATGGATGTGCCAAACTAGAAAATATCAAGCTAGAAAGCGCTGCAAAATGTATAAGAGTCTCTATCAAAGGTATGGTCGGATCTGAAGAGTTTGAGTCAAATGCCACAGATAATTTCGCTCTACGTCCCAAGGAGTTTGGATTTATTCTGCCCTCTTTGGTCTATGCGGCCGATCCTTTTGAGATCGATTTCGTGGCCAAAGATGAGGCACAAGAGCCAAGCAAGGACTACAATGAAAGTTATGGCAGCTCTTTTGTGGTGGAGATCAACGAGACGAAGCTAGGATGTGTGGAAGAGGCCATTGATATGGAGGCTTTTGCTTTTAGGGATGGAGAGGCGAAGGATGTAGAGGCTCAATATCCAGAGATCGGAGATCTCAACCTCACACTCAAAGAGATCGAAGGATCTGAATTTGCTAGCGTAGATAGGGATGATACCCCAGATCCTCAGCGCTATATCCAAGGAGCAAGCCAGATCTTGCATGTGCTCCCCTATGAGATCAATATCACGAAGCTGGAGTTTATTCCCTCTACTGCGACCTTCTGGCTCTATATGGCCCAAGATCTTGAGGATATGAACGTCACGCTCAAGGCCACCCTCTCCGTCTTTAGTCGCACAGGAGAGCTGATGGAGGATTTCAACGCCAGCTGTTATGGCAAGGATCTGGATCTGCGCTTTATGTACGATACCGACTATCGTGAGGAGGTCAATATCACTTCTACCATAGCAGATGGCACTATCCAAGAGATCAATCAGACTCTCACCGTCCCAAAAGAGCACTTTGGAGGTGGTATGGGTATGGGAAGCTACGCTTTTGGGATCGATCGAAACTTCACTAGAGCCGTCAGTCCCGTTTTTGTCCAGCTAAAGGAGGTCAACATCACGACTCCTGGCATAGCCAAGTATCTCCACTCAGCTACGATGAGCGGAGTGGTGAGGGCCGATATGAATGCTACGTTTTACTATGGAAGAATAAGACCAAAAGATCTAGTCACCTCCATGACAGAGGACAACACCACGGCCACGATCTTGGTCTATGACGGCTATGGGAGCGACTATACCAAGGAGTTCAATCAAAGTATCATCGGCTGGTACATCAATAGCTGGCACACATCCCAGATCTATGGACAGATCAAGGATCTCAACGCCACACTAGATATCTACCTAGCCCAAGATCCGGTGACACTTGGGCTGATGAAAACTCTCAAGGAGGGAATCTACGCCATCACTGTCCAAAATGATGACAAGATCGAGGATGCCTTTATCCATCTGGATATATCTCCATGGCTATGGTATAGTTACCACGATGAGGACCAATATCGTTATACCCCTGGCAGCACCTGTTCTCATCATCCCTGTATTCGCTACTTCTATCATGAACTTGGGCAAAGCAGCGGTGTCAAAAGCGGTGAAGTAGAGGGGGTAGGATTTGATCAAAACGTCACCAGAGGGCGACGTGGCGTGAAGGTTTTTCGATGAGACGCTCATTTACGCTTATAGAGCTCATCTTTTCCATGATCATCATAGCTTTGGCCTTTAGTGTCATTCCAAAGGTACTTCAGATCAGCTCTAAGACCTCCAAGATGGCTCTCAAAGAAGAAGCCCTCTACAACGCCTTCGCTCTTATGGGGCTGATCAAAAATCTTCCTTGGGATGAGCAAAACAACTACTATGATGATATCTTGCTCACTCAAGGTGGCAAGAGCGCCTATCGCTGCGATAGGCGATGGGATGGATACTACCGCAGGGGCGGATTCGTGGGATCACGCAACTGCATCAACCGCCTCCAGGCTTCTCCTTTGGGCATGGAGGGGGGAGCTATGGACGATATAGACGATTTTACCGACTATAGTGTGAGGGCTGAGGGGAAAAATCTCAAGCGCCAATATGAGCTAGAAGTCGATGTGAGCTATGTAGAGGATATGGAGCCCTATCCTGGTCCTGTGAGGCTGCTTGAGATCTCCAGCAGCGATACGACCAATACCAAATATATCACGATCCAGGTCCATGCGCTCCGTCACCAAGAAGAGCTTGGCCAATACTTTGGCAAGGTACGCTACCATGCCCACAATATTGGCCAGATCCTTGTGAATAAAATACCATGGGACCAGTGATGAGAAGAGGATTTACCCTAATCGAGCTGGTGATCGTGGTGGTGATCGTCGCATTTTTATCAGTAGCCGCTTTCAAGGCGGTCTCTTTGCTGGTGGTCAAAAGCTACAAATCCAAAGAGATCACCCGTCTCTCTTTGGAATCCCAGATCGCCATCGATCAGCTAAGCGCCTGGCTGCGTTATAGAGTCCCGGCCACGGTTATTGGCTACGATCCGGCCAGATCGACTCAGCAATACAAGCCTTTGTATGAGCTTGATGAAGAGTACCCTGTCTTGGAGTGGATCGGGTATGAGCCTTTGTGGAGCGATGAAGGCAATTATAGTGGATTTGTCGATATGCTAGCCAGCGACAAATCCAGTGGACTTCTTCGCACCCAGGTCCAAAGAGACGCGCAGGCTCTCATTTTTGCTGGAAGCTTCGATAGAGCCTATGTCAATACCCAAGACTATACGGACGCCTTTGGATGGCATGGTGGTCGGAGTCTGGAGGTCTTTGAGGTGCAAAGGAGCGGAGATGATCTGCTCATCGTAGGTACCAATAAGCCAAAATGGATCTATGAAAAATACTATCTGCTCCAAGGTGCCTATGCTCTTGCTAGAGGAGCCCAGGTCCAAAAGGAGGCTACGTGTCTGCAAGGAGAGGATATAGATGATGATACGCTCTTGCTCTTTTATGACTATAGACCTTGGAAAGGGGAGAGCTTTTGCGCCGATCCCAACGCCCAAAATGGTGCGGGGAAGGTGACGGTGCTCCTAAGGAACGTGGCGGGGATCCATATCTTTGAGCAAGATTATACTATCCGGATCATTTTTGATATTCACAAGCAGATCAAGGACTCCGTGGCTGTCCATTTTAGCAAGATGAAGGTGGTGTTTTGAGACGAGGATTCAATATGCTCTTTGCCCTTTTTATTTTGTTACTGTTAAGCTTTTTGGTGGTCCTTGGGATGCGATTTGTAAAGATCAAGGCCCGCCACTTTAGCGATAGCTACAACAAGGAGCAGGCTCTTTTGTTTATGGATAGTGTGATCGAAGGGGTGATCATGCAGATCCAAGGATTTGACAGGAGTGGGGGATCGTGTCTGCGCTCGCTCAGGATCGAATCTGAGGATGGACGCTTTGAGGCCAATGTGACCATACGAAAATACTATCTCTACAAAGGGCTCGACAACGACCAAAGCACGGATCTCAAAGCGCTGTGTCCCGATGTGGTGGAGTCGATTCTCACACCCCAAAGCCACGGCTATGTGCTGATGGATGTGGTGGTAAGCTCCACCGACCATGCAAAGATTGGCAGACCCATTCGAATAGTGCGAAGGACACTCCAAAGACCATGAAAAGAGGATTGAGTATCGTCGAACTTATCGTAGTATTGGCAATTTTGGCCATCCTGGCCAGCGCCATGCTCTATGGCTTCAAGCCCCGTACCCTCCAAAATGATGCCAATTTTTTGCTCTTGCATATCGATAGGACCAGGTACGAAGGGCTGGCCTACGATCCTAGAGGTGCTGAGATGATATGTATCGATCTTGACGCTCAAGGCATAGAGGATCTTGCCACCCAGGAGGGATACAGACTAAAAAGTAAGATCACGAAGGATTTTGATACGCTCTGTTTTGACGCTTTTGGTCAGCCCTACCAAAAAAGAGGGGGCAGCATGATGAAAATAGTGGAGAAAAAAGAGCTCATAGAGCTTCAAAAAGGGAGCAAAAAGGCCTCTATCTGGCTCTATCCTAAAAGTGGGTATGTTATAATCAGCTATCAATAAAACTGAGGGGTGTATGGCAGCGGTCGTAATCTATAAAGAAAAACTCTATCTTATCGATGAGAAGATCACCACCATCCAGGCCGATCAGGTACGAAAGTATCCTCTGGGGGCCAGGGTGCCTATTAAGGATCTCATTGCCTTGACCTTCGTTTTTCCAAAATCTTTGGATGAGGAGCGCTTGGGGCTAGAAGTGGAGCTGAGGATGTACAATGAAGGTGGGCTCGATCTAGCGCAAGCCTATGAGATCCACTATATCAAATATCCCCATCAGTTCAAGGATGAGTGGGTCGTGGAGGCTTTTGCAATCCCCCAGAAGCTCTTGCAGGAGCGTTTCAATGAAACGGTACAAAAGATAGGATTTATCGACTGTCTCTATCCCAAGTTCATCACCTACACGGCTGCCTACGACGAGCACCATGCCTCTACCGACGTGATCTTCTATTTGGGCGAAGAAGAGAGTTTTGGGGCGATCTATCAAAATGGCCACTATATCGGTCATAGGGCTTTGGACTCATTAAAAGAGATCTCCAAGAAGCTGGGTATGGAGCTCCTGAGACTAAAAAGTTTGCTCATCTCCAAAGGGTTGGTGCTAGATGGAGATGAGGATCGCATCGGCTCTATACGAGAGATCTTTTTGGAAAATGTCCAAAAGATAGTCCAAGCCATCAACTACAAAGCCAACTTCTTCCCTTTGGAGCGTATCGATAGGATCGTCATCGATTTTGAAGGGCAAAATATTCCGGGCTTAGGGGAGGTCTTCAAGGAGTTTGGGATCCAAGGAGAGCTCAAGGAGGTCCCGTTTAGCTGCTGTGGTTTTGGGCCAAAGGAGAGCTCTTTGGCTGTGGAGGCCAGATATATCCAAAGGTGTGAGCCGCTTAATTTCTCCATTTTCCCACGTCCAAAGCCCCTTGGAGGCTACTTTGTTACCAGGCTTGCGATGGTGGCAGCTATCGCTTTGGCCGCTATGGGGGCTGGCTACTGGTATCTAGTGGGCAAGTTAGAGAGGATGCAAGAGCAAATAGCATACAAAAGAGCCCTCATAGCCAAAATCGATCAACAAAGCAGAGCCAAACTCAAAGAGCTCAAGAAGCTCCAGGAGCGTCACAAGCAGCTCCAGGAGCAATTGCGTCTGCTCTATGAGAGCAAGGTAGCTTTGGAGGATACGATCGATGCGGTGCCTCTTATCGAGCATGCCAAGGAGGTGCGCCAAAAGATGATGAACGATGTGGTGGAGGCTCTTTCTAGGCATCGCCTCAAGACCAGCTCCATCGATCAAAACGGCTCAAAAGAGGTTGTTGTGAGACTTCTTTCAAAGGATAGGCAAAAAGAGGCCATCGCCAAATTTATGGAAGATCTGATCCAAAAGGGTTACAAGGATGTGCACACCTCCAAAATCGAAGAGCGAGAGGGGCTCTACCAGAGTGAAGTGAGGGTGAGGCGATGAGAGCGTGGATAGAGCGTCTAGAGGCCTATTTTGGCGCCCAAAGCGGCACAAAAAGATGGATGGCGCTTTTGGGTGTGGTAATGCTTGTGGGGGTTTTGGGCTATCTCTTTCTTTTTGAGCCGATGCTAGGAGAGTTCGAGGCCAAAAAGGCCCAGCTGGCTCTTTTGGATGAGAACAGAGCCAAAGAGAAGGTCCAAAAGATCGCTAGCCAAATTGATTCGATAGAGCGCAAGATCGCCTCTGTCCAAAAGGAGATCGAGCGTACCAAAACAGAGCAGCAGGAGTTGGCCAAGCAGATCGAGGCTCAAAGCTATCAGCTCTATTCCCAGGAGAATTTCGCCAAGATCTTGGATAAAATCTTGAGCGACTCAAAGAGCAAGAAGATCTATCTGCGCCAGATCGAGATCGAAGATCGTAACGATCCCTTTTTGGGAAGACTCTATGAGAAAAAGAGGATCAGTGTCCATGGTGAGGGGGCGTTTTTGAATATCGTACGGTTTTTGCGAGGAATCGAGGAGCGCAAGATCTTGTCTCGGACCACCCAGCTTTCGATCGAGACCAATGGGAGTGTGCCTCAATTCTCTTTCGTGATCAGCTTTTATGGAGCGAAACTATGAAGATTGCGGTGGTTGTGTTGGTGAGTGTGGGGCTTATGGCCTCAGATCTGCCTGTAGCGTATGATCCTTTTGTCATCCCCAAGCCCTCTCATACTCCCAGGCCAAAGCCGACTCTCCCTGGCTCCAAGCCTTTGCGTCTGTATGGGATCTTTGATGGCAAGGCCTTTATCAATGGAAAGTTTTATCGTGTGGGTCAGAGGGTAGCGGGAGCCAAAATCGTCCAGATCAAGGAGTGCTGTGTGATACTTGTGCGGGGTAGGAAAAAGATCGTATTGCCTCTAAGAAAAGAGACAATTTTACAAATAGGAAGTGTACGATGAAAAGAGCCATTTTGATCCTCTTTGTGGTCGGTTCGATCCTTTGGGCGCAGGAGTGCTCCCACAAACTCTTCAATCTCAAAGCGATGGGGTACGATGGCGGGGGGATCACCATCAAGGATATCCTAAAGGATCTCACCCACAGCTGCGAGGTCTCTGTGGTCTTTGATGACAGGAGTGCTAGAGCTGCTATCAACAAGCCTTTGGATTTTGTCAATATCAAAAACTACACCTTCGAAGAGCTTTTGGATTTTATTTTGGGAGAGAATGACCTTTTTTATCGATACGACGATAGAAGAAAGATCCTCCATGTGGCCAAGTACCGTACCCAAAGCTTCAATCTAGACTACATCAATCTCTCGTTTATGGTCAGCGAAAGCAAAAAATCGGTCGTCCTTGGAACTAGCTCCGATACCACCACGGGAGCCTATGGTATGCGAGGCTCTACCACAGGTACCACTGGTGGCACCTACACCTCCAATGGACGCTCCAACGACTATACCACCATCACCACAAAGAGTGAGTTTACCTTCTGGAACAATCTCCAAAAGCAGCTAGAGGCTCTTTTGGGAGGAGTCAGCGGCAAGAAAGACTATGAGATCTTTATCAACAAGGACGCCTCTTTGGTGACGGTAAGAGGGACCAAGAGGGAGCTAGAGGCAGTGAAGCGATTTTTGGATCGGCTCTTGGATCGCATCCACAAGCAGGTCCTCATCGAAGCCAAGCTTATCGAACTGGTCTATAACGACTCGCAAAACATCGGTGTGGACTGGAGCCAGTTCAATCTCTCTATCACAGGGAGCAGAGAGGCCCACTCCCTTCGCCAAGATGGAGTGGAGATGAGCAATTTCGCTCTGCCCAACTATTTTATAGGATACCACTTCTCTATGGATGGACTTTTTGACTTTCTCAAGCGCTACGGTGATGTCAAAGTCCTCTCAAATCCCAAGATCCTCACGCTCAATAACCAGCCAGCAATCATCAACGTAGGTGATCAGATCAACTACCGCTATGAGACAAGTGGATATACTACCGCTACCACCTCTGGGGTGCCGGTCCAAAGCGCCACCTATGCCATAGGTCAGTCCTTTGTGGGAATTACGCTCTATGTCATTCCTGAGATCACCGAAGATGGTCAGATCATCATGAAGATCAATCCAGTCACCAGTGAGCTCTTGAACGAGGAGCAAAACCTTAGCTACATGCGTACCCTCCCTCCAGATCTCAAGATCAAGCAGCTCACGTCCATCGTCAAGGTCAAAGATGGTCAAAAGATTCTCATAGGTGGGCTCATTAGCAAAAAAATCAAAAACGAAGAGAAGAAAGTACCTATTGTAGGGGATCTTCCTGTGATTGGCAGACTCTTTCACAATACCAAAAAAGATATCAAAAAAAGCGAGCTCTTTATACTCATATCACCCAAGATCATCAAAGAGCACAATATCCCCACTATCGACCAACTCCCAGAATTTGAGGAGTGAGATGGTTGGGTACAAGGATTTGGCGAAGGTCTTTGAGGAGAGGGTAGAGGGGATTACCTACTATCCTACAAGAGCCTCCATGAAGCTTGGTAGCGAACTGCGCAGTGTCTTGGAGAGCGAGAGCAAGCAGCTGCTCTTTTTGTTGGGGACTCCAGGAAGTGGCAAGTCGGTCTTTTTGCAGCAGCTGCCAAATCTTTTGGAAGATCGATTTGAGGTGGTGAGTTTTCGCACCCCCTTTTTTGAGCCTGTGGATTTTATCAAGACACTGATCCAGCGTGTGGGCAGGGAGCCTGGCAGCTACGCTCTAGAGAGACTTCTTCAAGAGGCGGTGGAGCTCTATCAAGACAAAGATGTGATAGTCACTATCGACGAGGCTCAGCTGCTCAGTGAGGAGATGCTCGAGCTATTGCGTATCCTAGCCGATAGCAAGGCTTTTTGGTTTTTGCTGGCTATGCATAAACATGAAGCCAGTCAAGTACTCCAAAAGCCCCAGTTTCGATCCAGACCCCATCGGGTCTTGGAGCTAGGATCGCTAGAGTGTGAGGAGATCAGGGAGTTTATAGCCAAGGAGCTGATAAAGGCGGGGGCTTTTGGGCTTGAGAAGGAGTTTTCCAACTCATTGATCAAAGAGATCTGTGGCTTGGCAAAGGGAAATTTTCGTGATACGAAGAAGATCTTGCACAGGCTCTTTTTGCTCATGGATGAGGCTATGAGATTGGGCAAAAAGAGCTATACCAGGCCAAATCGCTGTCTGGTGACCATGGCCGCTATCGATGGAGGGTTGATTGAGTAGTTTTGAGGAGCTCAAAAGACGTTGCAGGCGCTATCGGCTCAAAAGAAAGATCCCATGGCTCATAGCCATCGTGGCGATGGGGATGGGGGGTTGGTACGCATATGAGTGGATAATGCCGACCTCTGCGATCTCATCGGCCCATTCTAGCTCCATCAAGAGTGCGAGTTCTTCTAGGCATGTCAGTATCCAATCTAGCTCCAGCTCCAGCTCTTTGCCAAAGCGCAAAAAGGTGGCCAAGAGATCTCAAAAGGGCTGCTACGCCCTTCGGCTTTTGTATGTCTATGACAAATTTTGGGATAAGATCATAGCCTACAGGCAAAAGGTCCAAAAGCTTGGTTTTGAGTGTAGTATAGAGCGGGGCAGACTCCTCTCTTCTGGGGATCGACAGCTCTTTTTGGTCTGTGATCCAAGATCTAGCAAAAAGGCTTTGGCTCCATCTATAGCCCTTGCCAAGAGGCATGGGCTGGATTTTGAGGTGATACGTCACCCCTGTGTGGCCAAAAAAAAGAGCGTCGCTAGGCCAAAAGCCTCCACAAAGGCGAAAAAGCAGGTCAAAAAAGATATAATACAAGCACAAAGCGTCACGGATGTAAAGAGGCTTCAGGAGCTTTTTGCCAAACGAAAAAGCTACCCTCTAGCGATACGTATCGCAAAGATCTACTATCAAAAAGGGGTCTATGACAAGGCTCTGGAGTGGGCCAAGATCGCCAACAAGCTTCAAAGGGACAAGGAGGAGGCGTGGATCTTGTACGCTCAGTCGCTGTACAAATTGGGCAAGAAGGAGAAGGCCAAGAAGATTTTGAGAATCTTTTTGGAGTTTAGGGACTCAGTCCAAGCCAAGAGGCTACTACAAGAGTGGAGCTAGCTATGAGAGGAAAGGATTTGGGGCAGGCCCTGGTACAAGAGGGGCTCATAAGCCAGGAGGAGCTGCAAAAAGCCCGGCAGATGCAGCAAAATAGCCACAAGAGCTTGGAACAGATCCTGGTGGATGAGGGATTTATCAACCAAAAGGATCTTTTGAGGCTGCTTGGAGCTCTCTATGGCTATGAGACCATCGATCTAGGCGGTATCGCCTTGGATCATCATACGGTACTCAAGTTTCCCTTGCAGCTGCTGCGCAAGGCCAAGGCGATTCCTTTTAAGGAAGATGGAGAGTATCTGCACGTAGCTACCGCTGATCCTTTCAATTATGAGGCTTTGGAGGTGATGGAGCGTATCGCCTCAAAGCCTTTGAAGATCTATCTGACTTTGGAGGATGATGTAGAGGCCCTTTTCCATAGACTCAGTGTGCTAGAGGACTCCAAAGCGATCGTGGAGGAGGTCAAGCAAGAGCTTGAGGGGGCAGTGCAAAAGCCAGAGGGCCAAAGCGCGGTAGCAAAACTCATCGACTTGGTGCTCAAAGACTCGATTCATCGTCGTGCCACCGATATTCATCTAGAGCCCGATGAGCACAAGGCGATGGTTAGAGTGAGGATCGATGGGGTCCTTTATGAGACTTTTATGTTCGACAAGGATGTCTACAATCTCCTAAGCAGCCGCATCAAGCTCATGGGTGGCTTGGATATCAGCGAAAAGCGTAAGCCTCAAGATGGACGGTTTTCCCAAAAGATCGACGAAAAGCTCTACGATTTTCGCCTCTCGACCATGCCTACGATCTATGGTGAGTCCTTGGCTATGAGGGTGCTTGACAGAGAAAAAGCACTCATGCGCCTTGAGGAGCTGGGATTTGAGCAAGAAAACCTTGAGAGATTCAAAGAGATGATCCGATCTCCTTATGGCATTGTCCTCATCACAGGTCCTACCGGAAGCGGGAAGACCACCACACTCTATGCGGCCCTCAATGAGATCAAGAGTATCCATAATAAAGTGATGACCATCGAAGATCCGGTGGAGTATCGACTCCCTTTGGTACAGCAGATGCAGGTCAACGAAAAGGCCGGGCTCACTTTTGCCGTAGCGGCTAGAGCCTTTTTGCGTCAAGATCCCGATGTGATGCTCATCGGAGAGATTCGAGACTATGAGACGCTGGACGCAGCTTCGGGGGCTTCACTTACGGGCCATCTAGTCTTTACCACCCTTCATACCAACGACGCTGTAGGGGCGGTGACCAGGTTGGCCCAGCTGGGGCTCAAGCCTCATCTCATTGCCGACGCCATCATAGGAATCGTCGCACAAAGGCTCGTGCGCAAGATCTGCCCTCACTGCAAGATTCCCCACAAAATATCAAGCGATCTAGAAAAGAAGATCGAGCCCTATCTTTCGGCCCAGGGGCGCTTTTATATTGGCAAGGGGTGCCCTAAATGCGATTTTACCGGATATTATGGCCGTACGATGATATCGGAGGTTTTGGAGGTGGATGAGGAGGTGGCCGATCTGATCAGCAAAGGAGCCAGTAAGTTTGATATTTTCAAATTCGCTACTGAGCGCAAGGGCTTTAGGCCGATGATCAGTGATGGGATCAAAAAGGCTTTGGATGGTGTGACCACTGTCGAAGAGGTCTTGAGGGTGGCCAGGGATAAACGATGAGCTATTTTCGTATCACCTACAAGCGTCACAACAAAAAGGAGCATACCCTCATTCAGGCCAAGAGCAGAGCGGAGGCTGCCAAAAAATTCCTGGATAAAAAGATCGGTCTGTTGCTCCAGATCCAAGAGGTACCAGAGCCCTTTTCCCTCAAGCTCAAACGATTTTTTGCTAGAATCGTGGAGGCTTTCAAGAGGCGCTCTATCGATCTTGAGCGCTATATAGCCTTGTTGGAGTCCCTTTCTGTGATGCTAGAAGCTGGACTGCCCCTAGATTATGCTCTGGGTGAGGTGATCGCCAACGAAAAGGATCCCCAGCTTCGTGCGATTTTCAAAGAGATTTATGAAGATATCGAAGGGGGCCGGTCCTTGTATGAGGCTGCCAAAAAGCACAAAGCGCAGCTAGGCACCCTCTCTTTGTCCATGTTTCGGCTAGGAGAAGAGACCGGTACACTAGCTGAAGAGATCGCCCATCTAGCTCAGATCTACCAAGAGATCTTGGACAATCGCAGAAAATTCAAAAAGGCCACAAGATATCCTATCTTCATCATGATCGCCATGATCATAGCTTTCGTGACGGTGATCGTGATGGTCATTCCCCAGTTTGAGGACTTTTTCAAAGAGATGAATGTGGAGCTGCCTCTGCCGACCAGATTTTTGCTCTGGCTTGAGCACGCTGTGATCAGCTTTGGCCCCTACATCCTCATAGGAGCGGTAATAGTGGCTATCGTACTGGGGTATATGTACAGGATCGATCCAAAGATCCAAATGGCTCTAGATCGGCTTTTGCTCAAGATCTTCATTATCGGTAAGGCCACCTACTATGCGATGATCAGCCGTTTTATCTATATCTTTCGTGTCCTTGTTAGCGCAGGTATTCCCATCAATGACGCCTTGAGGATAGCCCTGGAGATCGTGGAGAATAGCTACCTCAAACACAAGCTCTCCCAAATACCCGAGGCTGTGGAGGAGGGGCAGAGCCTCTATCAGGGTTTTGAGAGGACGGGGCTGTTTGAGGGGATGGTGATCCAGATGATCAAGAGCGCGGAGATGGGAGGTGGACTTGGCCGGATGCTCAAGAGCATCTACAAGATCTACAAAGACAGGTTCGACTATATTGTCAGCAACATCTCCGTCCTCATAGAGCCGGTCCTCATAGCGGCGATCGCTGGATTTGTCTTGACGCTGGCTTTGGGGATATTTTTGCCGATGTGGAATCTAGTAGAGGTAATGGGGTGATGGAATACAATATCGAGACCGGCAGTATCGTTGTCGCTGTAGTGAGTATGTTTGTCTTGGGGTTTGGGCTGTGGTTGATAAAAAAGATCGGGGAGCTTTAGCTACTACACCCTTCACTAAGAGCAAAGGTCCCTCTGTCTGGATCGTAGATCCAGCAATCATTGCTGTCTGGTTTGCCCATGCCATTCTCCTTGACACCGCTATTTGCTTGTGAGGCGGGGCCTCTGTAGATATACCTGCTGCCCTCTTTTTCACATTTCCATTTACTATCGAGAGTGATGGAGTTTTTGAGGATATAGGAGAAGGGTCTATCGTTTGAGCAATCCCCCAAAGCCTTGGGATAGCCTTTGTCATTGAGATCGTCTTGGGTCATATCGTTGCCCCATGTGAAGTTGTTCTCTTCGTTGACGATCCAGTCGCTATGGAGATCTTCGATGGCGCTTTGGATCGTAGAGGCAGTGGCAAGCTCCGAAGAGATCTTGGAGTTTGCAGTGAGATTGCGAAATCTAGGCATCGCCACCATGGCCAAAAGGCCGATGATGACTAAAGCGAAGATGATTTCGACTAGGGTGAAGGATCGCTTACTCATCGAGGAGGAGATTGAGAGTTGTGATGTTGGTATCGGAGCTAAAAGTCATACCAAGTTTTTTGGCAAGCACGCTTTGATAGTGCTCCTTGTCCACACCGGCTAGCTTTGTTTCGATAGTGACGGTTCCATCATTGTTGTATGTAAATTTCATATAGTTGTTCGCATCTCCTGCATAGTATGCGATGTTGTCTTCATCATCCTTTTTCCAGCCTTTTTTCGTGGTGTCTGTATAGTTGAAAGCCGGGACTTTTAGAAGAGTTGTCATATTGACATCGCTAAGAGAGAGTCCGTTGAGCTCTGTGTCATTGAGCAAAGATGGTGTACCGTTTTGTACCAGCGTGGTATATGCTGCGATCATGTTGGATGCTTCGGCATTTTGCTTAAGATATCGAAATTTTGGCAATGCCACCGCCGCCAACACACCAATAACAATCATCACGAAGATGAGCTCTATGAGGGTAAAACCGCTTCTTCTCATTCTGTCTCCTTGTAGTAAAGTTTGGATCTACCGGCTATTCCGGATATTTTCATTATACCATAAAATGGTGGATCTTCTCAAAACAAGCTTAAAAAGAACCTTATGTTTTGGTATTCGATTTTTTTGTGATATAATTTTAATTCCCCTCCCCCTATGTAGCAGCGAGGCGTCTAAAAACGCCTTGCTGTGAACTAATATCTCTTTTTAATCAAAAAACAAACTCAGATCTGGTAAAATTTCGCTCCAAAATCCAAAACAAAGGCTTAGACCATGAGAAAAGGGATCCATCCAGAGTATGTCGAGTGCCAAGTCACATGCGCCTGCGGCAACCATTTTGTGATCTTGTCCAACAAACCCCAGCTCAAGATCGATATTTGCAACAGATGCCATCCATTCTTCACAGGGAGTGAGAAGATCGTAGATACTACCGGCCGTGTAGATAGATTCAAACGAAAATATAACCTCAAATAGTTGCTTACTTTCGTCCCCACCCCCCTTGGCAATCTTGACGATATCACTTTTAGGGCCCTCAAAGCCCTAAAAGAGGCTGAAGTGATCCTGTGTGAGGATACAAGAGTTGCAAAAAGGCTCCTGGCACTTCTGGCTCAGCGATTTGAGATGGAGTTTGGGCCCAAGGAGTTTTTTTCGCTTCACGAACACAATCAGCGCATCTTTTTCCAAAAAATCACCCCAGACCTTTTTACCAAAAGTGTAGTCTATATGAGTGATGCTGGGATGCCAGGTATCAGCGATCCTGGAAGTGAGCTGGTACGCTACGCCCAAGAACACGGTATCGCCTATACTGTTTTGCCTGGTCCTACTGCCTTTGCTACCGCATATGTGGCTAGCGGCTTTGGGAATAAGGAGTTCTGTTTTTTTGGCTTCTTGCCACACAAAGGCAAGGAGCGCAGCCAAAAACTTGAAGAGATCCTGGCTTTGGGCTCAGATGCCATACTCTATGAAGCTCCCCACAGGCTCTTGAAGCTATTGGAGCAGATCGTCCAGATCGATCCAGACAGAGAGCTCTTTTTAGCCAAGGAGCTGACCAAGATCTATGAGCGCTATTTCAAAGGATCGGCCAAAGAGCTTTTGGATCTTTTCCAAAAGGAGCCCATCAAAGGGGAGTGGGTAGTGGTCATAAGGGGGATCAAGAGGGCTGAGGAGTCGATCACCCTCACCCAGGAGCAGATCATGGAGCTGACCCTCCCAAAAAAGGAAAAGGCCAAGCTACTAGCCCGCCTTGGCACAAGGAGTGCCAAGGAGTGGTATGGGCTTCTTAACGACTCTTAAGTCAAAAATAGATAGAATCGGCTTATGATAGTTTATGGGAAGCAGATCTTTTTCTATCTTTTAGAGCGTCATCCCCAAAAGATCCGACGGGTCTATCTGCAAAAGAGGATCGATCCGGCCCTTTTTGAGAGACTCAAAAAGTTGGGGATCGAGGTGGTCTTGGTCGATCCCAAAAAGGCTCAGGCTCTGGCCAAAGGGGGCAACCATCAAGGATTTTTGATCGAGATCGATGAGTATCGTTTCGCAGATCTAGAGGATCTTAAAGATGGTGATTTTTTGGTGGTACTCCATGGTCTGACCGATGTGGGCAACATCGGCTCCATCGTGCGTACCGCTTATGCTCTGGGAGTGGATGGGATTGTCGTTACCGGTCTTAGGAGTCTGGCGATGGAAGGGGTGATCAGAAGGAGTAGTGGGGCCGCTTTGGATATGCCCATCGCCCTTCGCTTTTCGGCTCTGGAGGTGCTCAAGGAGCTTAAGGATGTGAAATTTGGGCTCTATGTGGCCGATATGGATGGAGTGGATGTGCGCAAGGAGCGCTTTTTGGGTAAGAGAGCCTTGATCTTGGGCAGCGAAGGAGAAGGGGTACCCAAAAAGCTAAAAGAGCGCTGCGATAAGGTCCTTCGTATCGTCATGAAACGCCCCTTTGACTCTCTCAATGTCTCAGCCGCCGCCGCAATCTTTATCGATAGGATGAGAGATGAGTGATTTTGACAGACTCAAACAGATGGATCCTCAAGAGATCTACCAAAAAACCTTTATGTTGCCAAAAGTGATCAAAGCCCTTTTGGAAGAAGAATATGACAAGCTTGGCAATAAGACCAAAGCTTTGGGCTTTGTGACGATTTTGGAGCGTGAACTGGACCTGGATCTATCGGAGCTCAAAGACAAGATCGCCCAACACTTTGACAAAAACGCCATAGAGTACTCCAAGGCTTTTGAGATCACGGAGAAAGAGCACAAAGGCTCCTCTTTGTGGATTTTTACTCTTTTGGCTCTCTTGCTAGGTGTGGGAGGGTATGTCTATTTTACCAAGGAGGCGCCAAAAGAGCCCAGCGGTGGAGATAGTTTTCTAGATTCTAGCAGTGCTAGCATCATCTCATCTCTATCTCAAAGCTCTAGTAGCTCAAGTGCTTCTTTGGCCGTTTTGGATCGTAATGAGAGCAACGGTAGCCTCTCTTCAGCTTCTCAAGAGCTTTTGGAGTCAAATCAGACGCAAACAGAGCAAAAGATGGAGCAAAATGGCACCCAAAGCTCCCACTATCCATCTAACCCACCAGCCCCGATCTCTTTGACCTTGATACCAAAAAAGAGGGTTTGGGTTGGGATCATCTCCTTGGACGACCACTCCAAGCGGAGCCTCATCATCTCCAAACCCATCGAACTCAATGTCTCCAAAGATCAGCTCATCGTCACTGGTCATGGGCTGGTGGAGTTTGATATTGATGGTCAGATCAAGGAGTTTGACGATAGAGGTAAGCTCTACTTCATCTATAGAGCCGGTGAGCTGGAGCAGATCGACAAGAAGAGTTTCAAACGCTACAACAAGGGGAGAAGTTGGTAAGATTTATTTTGGTAGTCGCACTCACTACGCTTCTTTGTGCCGATACGCTCATGCAAAGCGTGCAAAAGATGATCGGGCCTGGAAGCTACGCCCAAAATCGATTGATCCTTAGTACCGTCTTTTCCCAAAGGGAGCGATTTTATAAAGATGGACGCATCAATTATCTCAAAGTATCGCAGGTCCTTAAGAGGCTAGGTTTCATCCCGGAGAGCTTCAAAAGCGCTGCCAATCAGTCAATCCTCTTTCACTCCTTTGTCTCTTCGCCACTTTTTCTGCGTCTTGGCATGGGGGCTATGGAGGGGGGTGGAGCCTTTGATTATGGCTTTGATCGACTCCAAAGGGATGAGGATGGGATGGTCATAGGCTTTGTCTATCGCTCAAGCCACGCTTTTGATCTGCCGGGGGCGCTGAAGTTTTTGGAAAACAGGGGGGCCAAAGTGCTTGGGGTAGAGAGAGTTGGATCTGGATGGAGACTCTTTTGCGATCCCTCCCAAGCTCTCCTGGTCCCAAGAGGTGCGCTATCCAAGGAGCGGGTGGATGAGCCTTTGTGGTTCAATGTCTCTAGAATGGAGGCGATCCAGATCCACTCCCATCCCAAAAATCACTGGCATCCCCTTATTGCCATGTACGATAGGGATCTGCGACCCCTTGGCCTTATAGATATGTCGGAGCAAAAAAGGAGTTTGAGGCTCTCTTTGCCAAAAGGGTGCTATTATATTAAAATTTCAGACAAATATACCATCAAAAACATAAAATATGGGTTGCGCATCCAAGGAATAAAAGGATAGTGATGTTTGATGAGATACGCTTCAATAAAATAGAGCGGCTGCCCAAGTATGTCTTCGCCGCCGTCAACGAGCTCAAGATGGCAGCGAGGCGGGCTGGAGAGGATATTATCGACTTTAGTATGGGCAATCCCGACGGTCCGGCTCCCAAACATATCGTCGACAAACTCATAGAAGCTGCCCAAAAACCCAAGAACCATGGCTATAGCGCAAGCAAAGGCATCTATAAACTACGTCTGGCGATCTGTAACTGGTATGAACGGCGCTATGGTGTGGCTTTGGATCCAGAAACCGAGGCTGTGGCCACGATGGGAAGCAAGGAGGGCTACGTCCATCTGGTCCAGGCCATCACCAATCCCGGTGATGTGGCTATCGTCCCAGATCCTACCTATCCTATCCACTCCTATGCCTTTATCTTAGCTGGTGGGAGCGTACACAAGACAGAGCTCAAATACAACGAGCGCTATGAGGTGGACGAGGAGCAGTTTTTCAAAGATCTCCACAAGGCGATGAGCGAAGCCTTCCCAAAGCCCAAATATCTTGTGGTCAACTTTCCCCACAACCCATCCACGGCGACGGTGACTCCAGAGTTTTACAAAGAGCTGGTCAAGATTGCCAAAAAGGAGCGCTTCTATATCCTTAGCGACATCGCTTACGCAGATCTTGTGTTTGATGGCTATCGTACCCCTTCTATTTTGGAGGTGGACGGAGCCAAGGATGTGGCGGTGGAGAGCTTCACGCTTTCTAAGAGCTACAATATGGCTGGTTGGCGGGTCGGATTTGTGGTGGGCAACAAGAAGCTAGTAGGAGCACTCCAAAAGATCAAAAGCTGGATCGATTATGGGATGTTCACCCCTATTCAGGTAGCAGCTACCGTGGCTTTGGATGGGCCGCAAGATTGCGTGGAGGAGATACGCAAAAAGTACGAAAAGCGCCGGGATGTGCTCATAGAGAGCTTCGCAAGGGCTGGCTGGGAGATCACCAAGCCTAGAGCCACCATGTTTGTTTGGGCTAGACTTCCTCAAAAATTTCTCGATATGGGCAGCCTGGAGTTTTCCAAAAAACTCCTCACCGAAGCCAAGGTGGCGGTGAGTCCTGGTATTGGATTTGGGGAAGGGGGAGAGGAGTATGTCCGTATCGCCCTTATTGAAAACGAAAAGCGGATTCGTCAAGCAGCCAGAAATATCAAGAAATTTTTAAAGGACCACGATGGTTAAGGTAGGAATCGTAGGTGTAGGGATCGTCGGGGAGAGTGTGGTGAAGGTACTCAAGAAGAATCGAGACATCATACGCGCTAGAGCCGGCAAAGAGATCGTCGTGGTCAAAGGAGTGGTCAAGGATCTTCGAAAAAAGAGGCAGATCGACATACCATTGACCACAGATTACAAGGAGGTGACCGACGATCCCGATATCGATATCGTCGTGGAACTCATGGGAGGGGTGGATGAGGCCTATGAAGTGGTCAAGCGAGCCTTGCAAAACAAAAAGGCGGTCGTTACCGCCAACAAAGCCCTTTTGGCCTATCATCGCTACGAACTTCAGCAGCTTGCGGGAGATATTCCTTTTGAGTTTGAGGCTAGTGTGGCGGGAGGGATTCCTATTATCAAAGCCCTTCGTGAGGGACTGAGTGCCAACCATATCGAAGGGATTCGTGGCATCATGAACGGCACATGCAACTATATCCTCACCAAGATGGCCAAAGAGGGAGCCGATTTTGACGAAGTGCTCAAAGAGGCTCAAGAGCTAGGCTACGCAGAGGCCGATCCTACCTTCGATATCGAGGGTTATGATGCTGCCCACAAGCTCTTGATCCTGGCCTCTATCGCCTATGGCATAGACGCCAAGCCAGAAGATATCTTGATCGAGGGTATTACCAAGATCACCAGGCTGGATTTTGAGTTTGCCCGGGAGTTTGGCTATAGCATCAAGCTCCTTACCATCGCCAAGAAGCGGGGCGATGAGGTGGAGCTGCGTGTCCATCCTACACTTATCAAGCAAGAGGAGATGATCGCCAAGGTGGACGGCGTGATGAATGGTGTGAGTGTCATAGGCGACGTGGTGGGTGAGACGATGTACTATGGTCCTGGTGCTGGAGGGGATGCGACGGCAAGTGCCGTGATCTCCAATATTATTGATATCGCAAGGGGTGGCAAATGCTCTCCTATGCTAGGCTTCAAGCGCCCACTGGAGAGCGGCATGAAGCTGGGAGATCCTAAAAAGATCCGATCTCATTACTATCTACGGCTGGAGGTGGAAGACCGGCCGGGAATCTTGGCCAAAATCGCCTCGATCTTTGGGGAGAAGGGGATCTCTATAGAGTCTATGCTCCAAAAGCCGGCCCAAGGAGAGCACGCCTTTTTGCTCCTATCCACCCATAGCTGCTTGGAAGAGGATATCCAGCAGGCCCTAGAAGCCCTCTCTAGCCAGGCTTTTTTGAAGCAGAGGCCGGTGATGATTAGAATCGAGCGCTAACTTTACCAAATCTAGGCTTTTTAAGCTGGAAGCTTATAAGATTCGGTTATCGAAACAGGAGTGGCTATGGTCGTTGAGAGCGTTTGTACCTATTGCGGGGTGGGGTGCGATATCGCCGCCCAGCTAGAAGATAACCGGATCGTCAAGGTCTTTGCCAGATCTGAAGGGGTGGTGAGCCAAGGCAAACTCTGTATCAAGGGGAAGTATGGATGGGAGTATCTCTACCATTCCAGTAGGCTCACAAATGCCCTGGTCAAAAAGAGTTTCGTTGCGCAAAACCGGAAACTTTTTGATGGTGTGGCGCTAGAGGAGTATGATAGGGAGCATTATGCGCTTCGTTATGAGGATGGCTACAGAGTCGCGGCCTCAAAAATTCTAGAGATCCTCAAAGAGCACTCAAGCGAGGCTTTCGCTGCCATTGGAGGCGCTAGGACGAGCTGTGAGAGTGGCTATCTGTTTCAAAAATTTGCTAGAGAGGTGATTGGCAGTCCCCATGTGGATAACTGCGCAAGAGTCTGCCACTCCCCAAGCCTCAAAGGGATGAGGGCCACCATCGGAGAAGGAGCTGCTACCAATCCCTTCGACGATATCTACAAGACCCAAAATCTCTTAGTCATCGGCTCCAACACCACAGAAGCACACCCGATTGTTGCCAATAGGATCTTGGATGTGGTCAAGCAAGGAGTAAGCCTCCATCTTATCGATGTGCGCGAAATCCCTCTATCCAAATTCGCCCACAACCACCTCACTATCCCCTATGAGACCAATGTGATGGTGCTCAATATGATTGCTCGGGTGATCTTGGAAAAGGGGTGGGAGAATAGGGAGTTTATCCAAAAGCGCTGCAAAGGGTTTGAGGAGTACAAAGAGGCGATACTTCGTGACGAGTTCGCCGATCCTCAGATTTTTGCCCATGTTCGAGGCTATGAGGATCTGCCTCAAAAGATCGAAAAGATCGCTTATGATCTTAGTCACAAGCGTAGCCTCATACTCTGGGGACTGGGAGTGACGGAGCATATCGATGGCAGCTATGGGGTGATGGCGATTACGCATCTAGCACTTCTTACGGGCAATATCGGCCAAGAAGGAGCCGGGCTCATGCCCCTCAGGGGTCAAAACAACGTCCAGGGTACCTGTGATATGGGGATGCTGCCATATTATCTGCCCGATTACCAAAAGCCCCAAAAAGAGGGGCTTATGACCCCCGACATCATCGATGCAGCTCTGCAAGGAAAGATCAAGGCGATCTTCAATATGGGCGAGGATATCGCCCATATCCATCCCAACCAAAACAAGATCAAAAAGGCTCTAAAAAATCTAAAACTTCTCATTGTCAACGAGATCTTCCCAAATGAGATTACCAAATATGCCCATATGATCTTTGGAGTCAGGAGCGCTTATGAAAAAGTGGGGGTCTATATCAACGCAGAGCGCCGTTTGCATCTGTCCCAGCCCTTGATCTGGAGTGATCTGCCCGATGACTGGGAGGTATTGGTGGGAATTGGGCGCTATTTGGATGAGACATTTGTCTATAAAAGCTCTCAAGAGGTGTGGGATGAGGTACGTCAGGTAGCTTCACGGCGTTTTAGCGGAGCCAGCTACGAGCGTCTAGAGGCCAATCGCCTCAGGGGTTTGCAGTGGCCGGTGGCTCAGGAGGATACACCTATCTTGCACGTTGATCGTTTTCGTACCAAGGATGGATATGGCCATTTTCGCTACAAGGGATATGAGCTAAGGGGTATGCTAAAAGAGCTCTTGCAAAAAAAGGATCCCCACTTCTATCTCACCACAGGCCGTATCATCACCCACTACAACAATGCAGCCCAGACCAAGGCTTGTGAGAGTTTGGCCAAGCGTCACGAAGAGGACCTGCTGCTGGTGAGTGAGAGGGATAGAGAGTTCTTTGAAGGAAGAGATCGTGTGATTCTTAGGAGTCGCTACGGCATGAGCCACCCGCTCAAGATCAAGTTCACCAAAGCTTTGAAAAGAGGTACCCTCTACACTACGTTCCATCACGCCAAAAGCCACATCAACTACCTCTTTGGTGATGAGGCCGATGAGTTTGTCAAGACAGCACGGTTTAAGTCGATCAAAGTGCAGATAGTATGAGCAAGATCTTGGGCGATATTGGTGAGCGTCAGGCTGTGTGCTACCTGCAGCAGCTTGGATTTACGATCCTAGAGCGCAATTTCTACGCAAAATTTGGAGAGATCGATATCGTGGCTCTCAAAGATGATGTGGTCCACTTTATAGAGGTCAAGTACTCAAAAAGCTATGATCCCCTTGAGCGCATAACTCCCTCAAAGATGGCGAAAATTATCAAAACAGCGAAGCTTTATATGGCCAAAAGGGCTGAAGTGAGACCTTTTTGCATCGATGCTTTGATCATCCAAAGCGATACGGTGGAATTGATAGAAAATATCTCAATTATATGATATTAAGAAAGTTTAAGTATAATAAAACGCCAGCTAATATTTCAACATGAAGGAGAAACTATGGGAAAATATGTAGAACTCAATTCGTCAAATTTTGATGAAGTTATCAAGAACAACGACGTTGTTATGGTAGATTTTTGGGCACCTTGGTGTGGTCCATGTAGAATGATCGCCCCGATCATCGACGAACTTGCCGAAGAGTATGAGGGCAAAGCGGTCATTGCCAAAGTCAATACCGACGAAGAGCAAGATATTGCCATTCGCTATGGGATTCGATCGATCCCTACGATTCTTTTCTTCAAAAATGGTGAGCTTGTCGATCAGATGATCGGTGCTGCTAGCAAAGATGTCTTCAAACAAAAGCTTGACGCTCTTCTATCTTAATTTTTTTCGGGGGCCTTGGGCCCCTTATCCCTCTTTATTCGATTTAAAGCCTCGTTAGACTATCATCTTATCTATACAAGGTGTGGAGTATATGAGAGTATGTTGCACACTTCGTATAAAGGATGGATATGCTTGACTTGGCGATCATAGGAGGAGGTCCGGCTGGGTTGACCGCTGGACTCTATGCTACTAGAGGCGGGCTGAAGGATGTGGTGATGTACGAAAAGGGGATGCCCGGTGGGCAGATCACTCTTTCTAGCGAAGTGGAGAACTATCCAGGAATCTGTGAGCCGGTAAGTGGTATGGAGCTGATGGAGTGCTGGCCCAAACAGGCGATGCGCTTTGGGCTCAAGCATGAGATGGAAGAGGTCAAAAGGGTACGCAGGGAGTGTGACGGAAGCTTCACTCTAGAGCTTCTTAGCGGCAAGACAGAGTCGGCCAAGGGGGTGATCGTATGTACCGGTAGTACACCCAAAAGGGCCGGATTTGAGGGAGAAGAGGAGTTCTTGGGCCGGGGAATTAGTACCTGCGCTACTTGTGATGGCTTTTTTTACAAAGACAAGGAGGTAGCTGTCCTTGGAGGTGGTGATACCGCCTTGGAGGAGGCGTTGTATCTGGCCAAGATCGCCTCAAAGGTCTATCTCATTCATCGCAGAGACACTTTTCGTGCCGCTCCTTCTACCGTGGAGCGGGTCAAGAACAATCCCAAAATAGAACTCATCCTCAATGCTACCGTCAAAAAGGCCTACGGCAACGAGATGGGGCTGGAGGGCATCATCATCGAGCAAAACGGCAAGGAGATCGATCTCAAAGTCCCCGGGCTCTTCGTCTTTGTGGGGATGAAGGTCAACAACGAAGTGCTCAAGCAAGAAGATGGGAGTTTCTTGTGCGAGGTCAATGAGTGGGGAGAGGTAGTGGTGGATCTTAGGATGAGGACCAATGTCCCGGGACTTTTCGCTGCTGGGGACGTGCGATCTGACGCTTCCAAGCAGGTGGTCTGCGCCGCCGGAGATGGGGCGACGGCTGCGATTAATGCTATTGAATATATCGAAAAGATAGGGGAGCTAAAACCATGCTAAATATTGGTATTTATGGAGGAAATGGACGGGTAGGGAGTCTGCTTATCAAAAACCTTCAAAATGACGAAGTAGCCAGAGTGAGTGCCGTCCATGTCATAGAAGGGATCGAGCTGGAGGTGCCAGGCGCTTTGGTGACCAACGATATCGATACGCTTATTGACAATAGTGACGTCATCATCGACTTCACTCTGCCAGAGGGTACCGAGGCCCTTTTGGAGAGGCTCTTGCAAAAGCCCAAGCCTTTCGTGAGTGGTACTACCGGGCTTAGCCAGCATCAGCAAAACCTCATGCGCACCCTCGCCCAAAAGGCGCCGGTGCTCTACGCTACCAATATGAGTTTGGGGATCGCCATTCTCAAGCGCCTGGTGGCAATGACCAGTGAGAAATTAAGAGATTTTGATATCGAAATTACCGAGATGCACCATCGATACAAAAAGGATGCCCCAAGTGGTACGGCGCTTACTTTGGCGGAGTATGCCGCCAGGGCCAGAGGCCTAGATCTAAACAAGGTGCGCGTCAGTGGCAGAGATGGCAATATCGGTGAGAGAAGCAAAGATGAGATCGGTGTTTTTGCTCTACGTGGAGGGGATATCGTAGGGCGTCACACGGTAGGATTTTACAACGACGGGGAGTTTATTGAGCTCCACCACACGGCCACCAGCCGTGACACCTTCGCCAAGGGGGCCATCAAAGCGGCCAAATGGGTGGTCTCCCAAGAGCCAGGCCTTTATACCATTGATGATTGCTTAGGGCTTTAAGATGTGTTCGGTCATCGGAATATTCGGTGTCCCAGAAGCGGCGAAGTTCGCTTATTTTGGGCTCTTTTCCTTGCAGCACAGAGGCCAGGAGGCAGCTGGGATAGCCAGTAGCGACGGAGAGAAGATCCACATCTCCAAAGGCAGAGGTCTAGTTACCCAGGTCTTCGATGAAAAGAAGCTCTCTTTGCTTGAGGGCAATAGCGCTGTGGGCCATACCAGATACTCCACCGCCGGAGAGGACTCAGTCCTGGACGCTCAGCCAATTTTTGCCAGATACGATCTGGGCCAGATCGCCGTAGTCCACAACGGCAACCTCACCAATGCCAAAGAGGTGCGACGAGAGCTCATCAAAGAAGGAGCGATCTTCCAGACCTTCATGGATACGGAAAATATGATCCATCTCATCGCCAGAAGCCAAAAGGAGCATCTCTACGATCGCATCATTGAGGCTTTGCAGCGGATCGAGGGGGCCTACTCCATGGTGATCCTTAGCCGCAAGAAGATGTTCGCCATGCGCGATCCCCACGGCTTTCGGCCACTATCGATGGCCAGGCTTGGTGATGGATGGGTGGTGGCCAGCGAGACCTGTGCCTTTGATCTTATTGGTGCGGAGTATGTGCGAGATATCCGTCCTGGAGAGCTTGTGGTCTTTGAGGAGGGCAAAGAGCCAAGGAGCATTCAGGTTTTTGAGCCCACACCCCACAAATGTATCTTTGAGTATATCTACTTCGCAAGGCCCGATAGCCAGATCTTTGGCAAGAGTGTCTACAAGCTCCGCAAGGCGATGGGGCGAGAGCTTGCCAAGGAGTATCCGGTAGAGGCCGATATGGTGGTGCCAGTACCCGATAGCGGCGTGGCGGCGGCCATTGGGTATGCCGAGCAGAGCGGCATACCCTTCGAGCTTGGGATCATCCGAAACCACTATGTAGGCAGAACCTTCATCGAGCCGACCCAAGCGATACGGGATCTGAAAGTGAAGATGAAGCTCAATCCTATCAAGAAGGT
Organism: Campylobacterota bacterium; assembly: GCA_009659895.1. GTDB lineage: Bacteria > Campylobacterota > Campylobacteria > Campylobacterales > Nitratiruptoraceae > Nitratiruptor. Next base: position 6,868 of record PUXX01000026.1, on the reverse strand, counting down.
GATCGAGGGCAAACGGATCATCGTCATAGACGACAGCATCGTGCGTGGGACGACGAGCAAGAAGATCGTCGGGATTTTGAAGGAGTTTGGAGCCAAGGAGGTGCATATGCGCATCTCCGCTCCTCCCACGACCGGCCCTTGCTACTATGGCGTCGATACTCCGACCAAAGAGGAGCTCATCAGCTCCAAATACAGCGTGGAGGAGACGAGAAAATATATCGGCGCCGATACTTTAGCCTATCTTTCGATCGAGGGATTACTTCGAAGTGTGGGCAACGATCAAAGCTATTGTATGGCATGTTTTGACGGGAACTATCCGGTTCCAAATAAAAACGATTGAGGATCGGCTTGAGAGATATCATCACCTTTGGAAAGTACCTCAAAAAAAAGTATAAAAAAAGAGTCAAGAAGATCCCCTTGGGGCTTTCGGGTTTTACCTGCCCCAATATCGACGGACGGGTGGCGAAGGGGGGATGCACTTTTTGCGAGAATGAATCTTTTAGCCCCAATCTGGCAAAGACGAAGAAGTTTTTCCTCAGTCCCGACTCCCTCGACAATCCCTTGCTCGAGCGCCAGCTCCAAGAGATCGAAGCCCAGTATGGGGCTACCGCCGGATATTACCAAGAGAGGGGCTATGAGAAGTTCTTGGCCTATTTCCAGGCCTTCACCAACACCTACGCCCCACTTGATACCCTCCAAAAGCTCTACTCCCACGCTCTGGCCCAGCCAGAGTGCATAGGACTCAGTATTGGCACCAGAAGCGATAGCGTAAGCGAAGAGATTTTGGACTATCTGGCCGATCTTTCCAAAGAGTATGAGATCTGGATAGAGTATGGGATCCAGAGCGTCTTCGACGAGACGCTGGAGCGGATCAATAGAGGCCATGATAGCAAAAACGTCCAAGAGTGGATCGAAAAGAGCAAGAAAAGAGGGCTCAACGTCTGCGGCCACGTCATTTTCGGTCTGCCGGGCGAAGATCGCTCCATGATGCTTCACACAGTAAAAAAATCGGTCGAGTGGGGGATCGATAGCATAAAGATTCATCCTCTCTATGTGGTAAGGAATACGGCGCTTGCCATCGAGTATCACAAGGGGCGTTTTACGCCAATAACGCAAGAGGAGTATATCGCTACGCTTCTTGAGGCTTTCGAGATTTTGCCAAGGGATATGATCGTGCAGCGTGTGACGGCGGGGATCGGGGATAGTACTTTGCTGGCGCCTTCGTGGTGCGCCGACAAAAATGATCAGCTAAGAGCCATTCGAGCCGCATTGGCGGCTCGAGGGCTGCGTTATTGAGCTTGAGGCATTTGGGTCGGCTCTTTGACCTTGTTGAAAGTGGCCATGAAGCCTTTGAGTTTCTCTTTGAGCGTCTCGAAGATATCTTTGGTAGACTCGTCGCTTCCTAGGATCTTTTCGATCTTTTCGATCTCTTCTAGGAGCGGTTTGTAGTCCTCTTCTACTTTGCCATATCCTAGAGCCTGGGCAAGCAAGAGCTGCTCTTTGGCATATGCTAGAAGCTCTTTGAGCTCTTCTTTGTTTGCATCTTCTTTACCTTTTGTAAGTTCACTGGCTCGCTCTATCGCCATGGTAGCTCTAAGCACCGGCAATGGGATGACGATCTTTTCAAGCACTAATGTCTCAAGCACTTCTGCCAAGAGAGCGATCGCCTCATCATATTTTTCTTGTTCGATGAGAGGGATGATCGCTTTGATCGCCACCGGGTAGGTGCCTATAGGCAGGGCTGTAATGAAGATATCGAGCTCACTTGCTAGATTGAGCATGATATCTCTGGCCTTTTGGAGCTCTCCCTCGTCGATGAGGGCCTTGACCACCTTCTTGATCTCAATGATATCGTCCACTGTACCTGGGAAGTCCACGATCTGCTCTTGGACATTGACGGGGACGAGCTGGAGATCTGGATCTCTTGCGATGAGGACCTCGAGCTTTCCTAGAACCTGCTCAATGGTCTTAAGGGCCTCTTCTTTATTTTTGGATTGGAGATGCTCGATCACCTCTACGACCATATTGACAGCTTCGACCGCTTCTGTGGAAACGGTGCGATCCTTTTGATCGACGTAGTCGTTTTTGGCTTCTTGGACCTTTTTGGTCACCTCTTTGTTTTCCTTCATTCGTTTAGCCATGTTAGCCTCCTTTATGTTTTTGTTGTAACATTATATCTTAATGATTTCTTAATGTCAAATAATTTTAGTGAATAAGGCTAAATATATATGCGCAAATCCATTTTTGAAGTTGTGAGCCAAAGGGGCTTATCTGGCGATAAGACCCCGCTTGCAGCCCAGTCTGGTCTTTCTTGCTTTTTTGAGTAGATCGTAGAGTGGAGTTTGAGGGGTGATGGTTCCTTTGAGGTTGATGCGCATCTCTGTCAGATACCCTTTGCGGCAGATAAATTTCACCCTCTTTCCCGCACCTTTGAAGTAGGCTTTGTCGAAGGCTTGGCGGATTTTGTAGGTCTGGACCCTTTTGCCCCGATGATCCAAGAAAAACTGCCGCACCGCCGATTGGTTGAGCTGGGAGACCAAGGAGATGGCGTCGAGGAAGTAGATCTCAGGGCTTTTGGCGTAGCAGCTGCCGTGTTTGACCCACTCATGCTTGTGGAGTCCATCGGCGTAGCCGGGCATATAGGTAAAAAGCAGCTCAGCTAAGGATGGTTTGAGCTTGAGTGGGATCGCATCCCATCTCCCTTTTTTATCCAGCATGCGGCTTCTGGCATCGACGCCACAGTAGCTTTTGCCTTTGGGCCAGAGTCCGTGGAGGGTGAAGTGGGTCAGCCAAAAGGGAATGGGGCGTTTGCAGGATTTGTAGCGGTGGACTTTGCAGACACTTGGGAACCACTGTACCGCCAAGACCGCTTCGCCGGCCAAGAGAGTGAGACTAAGGAGTAAAAGCGCTAAAATTTTTCTCATCTATCGCTCCTTGAGGCTTTCTCTTCGATACCGCTTGTGCCAAAGCGTCGCTTGAGCTCTTTGCGCACAAGTTCTGGGGAGATGTCTCGAAGTGCCAAGGCCACGAGGGCGTGGTAGACCAGATCGGCGCACTCGTAGACGATCTCGTCTTTGTCGTCGTCTTTGATCGCGAAGCAAAACTCCGCCGCCTCTTCGGCCACTTTTTTTAAAATAGCGTTTTCGCCTTTGCTAAAGAGCTTCGCCGTCCAGCTAGTGGTGGGATCGGCCTCTTTTTTCTCTTGGATGACGTGGTAGAGTCTATCGACGACGTCGCTGTACATCTCATCGGGATCGGCAATAGGCTCGTGGGTGATGGAGCCCGATTTGAGGTCTTTGTAGAAGCAGCTCTTGCGTCCGGTATGACAGGCCGGGCCCTTTTGACGGACTTTGAGCAAGATCGTGTCGCTGTCGCAGTCGAGTTTGATATCGACGATCTCTTGGGTGTTACCGCTTGATTCCCCTTTTTTCCAAAGCTTTTGGCGGCTTCTGGAGTAGTAGTGGGCAAAACCGGTGGAGAGGCTCTTTTGCAGAGCCTCTTCGTTCATGTAGGCTAGCATCAGCACCTCTGCGGTATCGGCGTCTTGGACGATGGCTGGGATAAGGGGATGTTTTTGCCAGTCGATGGCAAAGTTCATGGGACTCCTTTTCTTCGCGGCCAAAGCCGCGAGGGATTATCTGGTGATTGCGGTCGCTCTTTGTTTATCCTTGGCGTCGATCCAGATATTGGGCACCGCGCCTCCTGGCGTGAGGAAGATCTTGGCGTCTTTGTTGGTCTTGAGGGCTTCGTTGAATTTGCCCTGCACCTCGATCTGCTTGAGATTGAGGAGTTCTGGTGTGACGCTTCTGCCGATTTCCAGGTTCGCTTGGGCTTTTGCTTTGGCTTCGATCATGATTCGTTCCGCTTCTCCTTGGGCTCGAATCTTCTTGGCTTCTGCTTCACCTCTGGCTTGGGCTGCTCGTTTTTCAGCCTCTTGCTTGGCCTTTTCGACCTCGTACTTCATCCGCTCTGCTTCCTGTTTGGCGATCTGGACCCGTTCGATCTGTTCTTTGATTTTTGGTGGGAGGTTGATCTCGCGTAGCTGGACCGACTCCAAAAAGACCGGTTTGTTCTTGAAGCTGTCGATCTTTTTGCGGATCTCTTGCTCGATGAGGGTGGCGATCTCGTTTCGCTTTACGGGAAGCTCTTCGGCTTTGTAGCGCCCGATCACGTTTCGCACTACTTCTCGCACCACGGCGTTGATGAGCTTTTCTTCCCAGCTAAGTCCCCACGTGGCGATGGTCTGGGGTGCGTTGGCGGGATTGAGACGGTACTGGACGGTAAGATCGATGCTCACCGGCAGGCCCCTGGCGTCCAAGACGCTGATGGCCGGCTTTTCGATGATTCCTTCGTTGATGTTGCCAAAGGCGGTGTCACGTTCGCTTTTGTAGTTGATGATACGCACTTTCGTATCTACTTTGATGATCTTTTGGATGCCGGGTATGAAGAAGTGAATACCTGGCCCCAGGGGGATGGGATCGAACTTTCCTGCCGTTACCTTGATGCCCACTTCGCCCGACTGGATGATGGTGTAAGGTTTGGCGATGATGATGAGCACCGCGATGGCGATGATGACGTAGATGATGGTGGCTTTCTTGCCCAAGTCTTGGAACGGCCGAGAAGGCTCGTTCTCGTCCATCTTCTTTTTGAAATAGTCGTTGAGATCCGCTGGCATGTCGCCTCCTTAGATGTAGGTTAGATAGTGTTCGAAGTCTAGGTTGCGCCCGTAGACGATGTCGAAATAGGCATCTTGGAGCTCTTTGGTCATGGCTCCTCGCTTCCCTTCGCCGATCACTCGCCCGTCCACCTCGCGAATAGGGGTCACCTCGGCGGCGGTGCCGGTGAAGAAGGCCTCGTCTGCGATATAGACCTCGTCTCTGGTGATTCTGCGTCGCTCGATGGGGATCCCCTTTTTGCGGGCGATCTCCAAGACGGTGGCCTGGGTGATGGATTCTAGTGAATTGTCGTTGGGCGGGCTGATGAGCACGCCGTCTCGCACGATAAAGATACACTCACCGCTCCCCTCGGCCACGAATCCCTCCTCGTCCAAAAGGAGCGCCTCTTCGTATCCGGCGATGATGGCTTCATACTTTGCCATCTGGGAGTTGAGGTAGTTGGCCACCGCTTTGGCTTTGCCCATAGTCGATTTGACGCTGTTTCTGGCAAAGGAGCTGATCTTGACCCGAATGCCGCTCTCTAGCCCCTCATCACCCAGATAGGCTCCCCACTTCCACGCTGCAATGGCGACTTCTACCGGAGCGTTGACGTGGTAGAGCCCCATGACGCCATAGCCCAGATAGACCAGGGGACGGATGTAGACGTTGCCATCAAACTCGTTTTTTCGCAAGAGCTCTATCTGCGCTTTTTCGAGTTCTTCTAGGGAGTAGGGGACCTTGATGGCGGTGATTTTTGCGGAGTTGAGCAGCCTTTTGGTGTGATCGCGAAGGCGAAAGATTGCCAGACCTTTGTCGGTCTTGTAGGCTCTCGTACCCTCAAAGACACCGTTGCCGTAGTGGAGGGTATGGGTGAGGACATGGACCTTCGCCTCATCCCAGGGTACAAACTCCTGGTTCATCCAAATATATTTCGCTTTTTCCACTTTTGCTATCCTTTTTACCTTTATAAAACGGCTCAAGTCTATCAAAATATTGTTTAAAAAATAATAGGATATAATCAGCAAACGCTAAATGCAAGGAGAAGGGATGGAAGAGGCGAAGATCTATTTTGGTTCGACACCGGCGATGAAAGAGAAAAAAAGAGAAATCAAAAGCCCCTTCAACGATAAAGTGGTCGCTCTTTATCCTGTATGTGATGCTGAGGACGCGAACAAGGCCCTTCGCATTGCCAAGGAGGCTTTTGAGAAGCATAAATTCACGCCCCTGTCTCGCAGAGTCCAGTGGCTCAGAGACGTAGCGGCAAAGCTCAAAGAGCGTAAAGAGGAGTTTGCCCTCACCATTACCAAAGAGATCGGCAAGCCCATTAGCTTCAGCCGCGTAGAGGTCGATCGGGCTATCGAGACTATCGAGCTGAGCGCCGATTTTGCCGTAGGACTTGGAGGAGAGACTATCAACACCGATGCTACGCCAAGCGGCAGACGCACCATGAGCTATTACAAAAGAGTGCCTTTAGGGGTGGTGGTGGCCATCACACCCTTTAATTTCCCCCTCAACCTCTCCGCTCACAAGCTGGCCCCGGCTCTGGTAGCCGGCAACTCCGTCGTCTACAAGCCGACCCCGGAAGCTCCGCTGACAGGCTATAAGCTGGCCAAGCTCTTCATTGAGAGCGAATACGCCGTGCCCGATATGCTCAGTGTCGTCTACGGAGATGCTGAGGTGGGATCGGCGCTTGTTAGGAGCGATATTCCAAGAAAGATAAGCTTTACTGGAAGTGTCCAAGTAGGCAAGATCATCACACAAAATGCCGGTATCAAAAAAATTAGCCTAGAACTTGGGGGCAACGCCGCCACATTCATCGACGAGAGCGCCGATATCAAGGAGGCTGCTGGACGGTGTGCGGTCGGGGCTTTTATCAACAGCGGGCAGGTATGCATCAGCTTGCAGCGCATCTATGTCCACGAAAAGGTCTACGAGGAGTTCGCCAAGGCCTTGGCCGAAGATACGAAAAAGCTCAAGGTGGGTGATCCCTATGAGCCCGATACTTTCATGGGGCCTCTTATCAACGAGGAGGCAGCGATAAGGGCCGAGCGCTGGATGAGAAGCGCCATCGAGCAGGGGGCTCGTCCTATTTTGGAAGGAAGACGTGAGGGGCGATACTTCTATCCGGCCATCTTGGCCGACGTTACCGACGATATGCAGATAGTCTGCGAGGAGGTCTTCGCTCCTATCGTGAGTCTGGTGAAGGTGAGCGG
>PUXX01000021.1 GCA_009659895.1 Campylobacterota bacterium | reverse complement strand
ATCCACCCCTCGCCGTTAACGCCGTAGAAGAAGCTTTGGTAGATCTTGCCGCTGGCATTGACCTTGGCACCGTGGGTGAGGTGTCCGCCGTGACTAAGATCCATCCCTAAGATCTTGTCATAGGGCTTGAGGAGTGCCAGGTAGACCCCTTGGTTGGCCTGGCTGCCAGAATGGGGCTGGACATTGGCAAACTCACATCCAAAGAGCTCTTTGGCCCTCTGGATAGCCAGCTCCTCCACCGCATCGGCCCACTCACATCCGCCATAATAGCGTTTGCCAGGGTACCCTTCGGCATATTTGTTGGTAAAGATACTCCCCATCGCCTCCATCACAGCCGGGCTGGTGAAGTTCTCGCTCGCGATCATCTCCAGATGATCGGTCTGTCTTTGGAGCTCTTTTTCCAAGATATCATAGACCGCCGGATCGGCGTTTTTCAAAAAATCCATCAATTTTCTCCTTCTTTTGGTCTCATTGCAGGAAATAGTATCACGTCTCTAATGGAGTGCTGGTTGGTCAAAAGCATCACAAGCCGATCGATCCCGATGCCTTCTCCCGCCGTGGGCGGCATGCCGTATCCAAGTGCTCGGACGAAATCCTCATCCATATGCATCGCCTCGTCGTCCACATCTTTGTTGGCCACCTGGGCTTTGAAGCGCTCGTACTGATCCAAAGGATCGTTGAGCTCGTTGAAGCCGTTGGCGATCTCCTTGCCGGCGATGAAGAGCTCGAACCGCTCGGCGATATTGGGATCGGTGTCGCTTCGTCTGGCCAGCGGGCTGATGTCGATGGGGAAGTGGGTGATGAAGGTGGGGTTGATGAGCTTGTCTTCGACGAAGTTGTCGAAGAGCTCGGCTTGGAGCATCCCAAGACTCATCGACTCGGCCTTTTTGGGCTTGAGCCCCTTTTGCTCCAATAGATCGATGATCGCCTCCTTGCTCTCTACCACTTCATTGGGGATACCGCCGATCTCGACGATGGCGTCTTTGTATTTGATACGGCTAAAGGGGGTGCTAAAGTCGATGAGATGCTCGCCGTAGGGAAGCTCTTTTGGAAGGGCTAAACGCTCAAAAAGGTAGTCGAAGAGCTCTTCGGTCAGTTTCATGAGATCCTCATACGTGTGATAAGCCCAGTAAAATTCAATCATCGTAAATTCTGGATTGTGGGTGGCGTCCATCCCTTCGTTTCTGAAGTTTCTGTTGATCTCAAAGACCGCTTCAAAACCGCCGACGATGAGCCGCTTGAGGTAGAGTTCCGGGGCGATGCGCAGGTAGCGATCGACGCCAAGGGCGTTGTGATGGGTGATGAAGGGCCTTGCGTTGGCGCCGCCGGGGATGGGGTGCATCATCGGAGTCTCCACCTCCAAAAAGCCGTGCTCTTCGAAAAAGGATCGAATGAGGCTTACAATCCGGCTGCGCATGACGAAGACCTTCTTGACCTCCGGGTTCATGATGAGATCGACGTAGCGCTGGCGGTAGCGGAGCTCCTTGTCCTGGAGCCCGTGAAACTTCTCGGGCAGAGGCACGATCGCTTTGGTGACGAGATTGAGCTCCTTGGCGTGGAGGGTCAGCTCGCCCGTCTTGGTGACAAAGGGATAGCCGACGGCCTCGACGATATCGCCTACCTCGATGAGCTTCTTGACCTTTTTGAACCACTCCTCGCCCAGGGAGTCGCGGTTGAAGTAGATCTGCACGATGGCGCTTTCATCCTCGATCTTGGCAAAAGCTGCCTTGCCCATATGGCGCAAGAACTTGATACGGCCGTTGAGCCGCACGCACACACTCTCATCTTTCCTATCCTCTCTCTCCTTGACATAGGCGTATTTTTCCAAAAACTCCTTGTTACTCATCTCTTTGCAAAAGCCGTGGCCGTAGGGGTTGATACCGGCCTCTTTGAGCTCCTTGGCCTTTTGGATGCGAAGCTGCTCGTACTGGTTGTCAAATATCAATTACTTCTCCTTGCTCAAATTTTCTTCTATCTCTTTGACGATGCGCTCTTTTGCCGTCTCTATGGCGCTTTTTTTGGTCTCTTCCTTGATCTGAGTGGTAGTTTGGCTCCCCTTTTCTTTGATGTCGTTTGAGACTAGATCTTGGGGCTTGAGCTTGATGATATAGCCTCCTGCCTCCATCATGAGAGGATAGAGAAGGGAGTTTTTGGTATATTTTTCGATCACTCTTTTGGTCACCTCCATACTAGAAAGCGCATAAATGATGACCGAAAAGATCAAGAAGATCTTGGCCCAGCCAAAAAGCAGCCCCAAGAGTTTGTTGATCATCCCCATGCCGCTAGCGCTGGTGAGTTTGGAGACGATGTTGCCAAGAAGGACCATAGCGATCCAGATAGCGAAGAGTCCTACCAAAAAGCCGATGAAGGTCAAGGCCGCTTCGTTTTTGATAGGGAAGATGTTGTGATGGATGAACTCTCCGATTTGCTGGGCGTATCTGGAGCCATAATATATCCCACCGATAATCCCGGCAAGCCCGAAAAACTCTTTGACAAAGCCATCAATGAGACCCTTAAGACCCAACAAGAGAATGATAGCTCCAATGACGATATCGAAAGTGCTTAGCTGTTCCATGGGCAATCCTTCTTAGAGGTTTCGTATGAAGTTGGCCAGCTCTTCTGGTTTGTTGGAGTATTTCATGGCCGTCTCTTTGTCTATGATACGGTTGATAAGAAGCTTTTGGAGTACTTTTGTCTGGGTCTGCATGCCTGTTTGCTGCTGGCCCAGCTGCATCTGAGAGTAGATCTGGTGGATCTTGTTCTCTCTGATGAGGTTGGAAATGGCTGGGTTGTTGATGAGGATCTCATGGACCGCTATCCTGCCTCCGCCGATTTTGGGCAGGAGGGCCTGGGAGATGACCGCTACCAGGCTGGTGGAGAGCTGAGCACGGATCTGAGGCTGCTGATCTCCGCTGAAGACATCGATGATCCTGTTGATGGTGCCGGGAGCGGAGTTGGTATGGAGTGTCCCAAAGACCAGATGCCCGGTCTCTGCTGCGGTAAGAGCTGCTTGGATGGTCTCTTGGTCGCGCATCTCACCGATGAGAATGACGTCCGGGTCTTCTCTTAGAGCGTATTTGAGGGCATTGGCGTAGCTTTTGGTATCGACGCCAAGCTCTCTGTGGGAGAAGAGGGATCGTTTGTTTTGATGGATGAACTCCACAGGATCTTCGATGGTGATGATATGTTTGTGCTCCGTTTCGTTGATCTCGTTGAGCATGGCGGCTAGGGTGGTCGATTTTCCGCTTCCCGTGGGGCCGGTGACCAGGATGAGTCCTTTTTCTCTTTTGATGAGGGACTTAAATACCGCCGGGGCTCCCAGGGTATCTAGCGATGGGATCTGGGATGGGATGATCCGGTAGGCTGCTGCCACGTTGTCCAGGCTCTTGTAGTAGTTGGCCCGAAATCGCCCTACGTTTGGGACCGTAAAGGCGAAGTCCAGCTCGAAATTCTCCTCAAACTCCTTTTTCTGCTTCTCCGTCAAAAGACTATAACAGATCTCTTGGACCTCGTCACCGGTGAGTTTGGGGAGGTTGAGAGGGACCAGTCTGCCGTCGATTCGCACCTGGGGCTCACTACCGGCTACTAGGTGGAGATCTGAAGCGTTGTGGGCGACGACGGTCTTGAACAAGGATGTCATATCGATCTGCATAGAGCTCCTATTCGATGATCTTGGGCACTATGAAGAAGTTGTCGGCGGATTTGGGAGCACGCTCCAGGATGGCTTGGGAGATCTGGATTTGGCTGCTTGGCTCATCCCTTCGCAAAGGAGCGCTTGCTTGAAGCGGATTGAAAGTGGCTTCGCACCCTTCAACATTGAGCTCTTTTAAGATCTCTACGAACTCCAAAAATCTGTTGAGCTCCTCTAGCACCTTCTCTTCGTCTTCTACCTCGATCATACTGAGGTTTTCTAGCTTGTGTAGCAGTGAAGAGTCGATCTTTTGCATCTTCGGCCTTGTCGTGAAATTTTTTAGCATTTTACCATAAAATAAAGATTTGTTTGATAAGATTAGGAGAAAAAAAGAGGAGTGTTTGTGAGCACGAAAGAGAATCTAGAGTATATCAAGCAAGAGCTAAGCAACGACGAGAAGCTGCTGGAGTCGGTGATAAAAGCCGAGAAGTTCTATAAAAAATACCACAAGCACTTCAAAATAGCTCTCATCGCACTCATCGTGGGGACTTTGGGATATCTTGGGTATGAGTGGAAGAAAGAGGCGGATCTTAGAGCTTCCAACGAGGCCTACATGAAGCTCATGAGCGATCCAAAGAATAAAGAGGCACTTAAGATCTTGGAGTCCAAAAACGAAAAGCTCTATATGCTCTATCTTTACAGGCAGGCCTTCCAGGAACAGGATCAAAAAACATTAGAGAAAATTGCCCAAAAGCAAATGCCGGTACTCTCAGATCTGGCCAGCTATCACCTAGCGGCTCTCAAAAAGGATGAAGCCAAGCTCTATGGATATGGAAGCAGGCCCGAAGCGATCCTCAAAGAGATGGCTCTCTTGGATGATGGCTATTTGAACATGAAGAGCGGCAAGGTCGATATAGCTCACCAAAGATTGGGGCAAATCGGTCAGGACTCCTTGGCCTATCCCTTCGCCAGGCTTTTGGCCCACTATGGGGTGAAGGCGAAGTAATGAGGATCTGGATCGCTTCGCTGTTGGTTGCGCTTGTTTTTGTGGGATGCAGCTCCAAAAAGTACTTTGAGCCGGAGGAGGTGGCGGGTGTGGTGAGCTATGATGGCAAGCTCCCCGCAAAGATCATCGATGTCTTGCGTGATGGAGCGACGCTGGAAGATGGCCATTTCATCAGCGAAGATGGCCTAGAGGAGTATCGCCTCCCAAAAGATCACCTCTTTATCAAAAAGGGCGGTGGCTACTATATAGCTGCTAGCCGTTGTGATAGGGTCGTGGTGATCGATCAAAAGAGCAAGGAGCGTGTCTATGAGAGACGTTTTGACTCCAAGGCTCCCGTCGCTGCCAATATCCAAGGCTCTCTTTTGGCTTTGGTCTTCGATAACGGCTCTTTGGCTCTTTATGATATAGACACGGATGAGCTTCTTTATAGCTCGGACCAAAAGGGTTCAATCGCCGTCGATACCAAAATAGCCAATCCATACTTTTTAGGAGAGCTGGTGATCTTCCCAACCCTAGATGGCAAGCTCGTCGTGGTCGACCCCAAAAGGGGCAGGGAGCTTCGCACCCTCATAGCCGGTACCAAGCCCAATTTCAACAATGTCATCTTCTTAGATGTCATTGATGAGCGGCTCATTGCGGCAACGCCAAACAAGATTATCTCCGTAAGTCCACAGCTCTCAAGCAGCCTGGATCTTGAGATCAGTGACGTGCTCTACACCAAAGGACGAGTCTACATCCTCACAAAAGATGGACGCATCATCCTCACCGATCCTGCGCTCAATATCCTCAAGAGCAGAAAGTACAGTTTCGCCCATTTTACCGGGGCGATCTATGGGGAGTACATCTATATCATCGAGCGGGGAGGCTATATCATAGCGGTGGACAAGGATCTAAGAGTCTCCAATATCTTTCGCTTTCCTGACCAGATCGAAGAGTATATCTTCTGCGCCAAGGACAAGGTCTACTACGGCGACAACTACTTCGTCCTCAACCGTCCATGAAAGATCTGGTGGAGTATTTTCGGTCCAAAGGGGTGCTCTTTAGGGAGCTAAGATCATTGGATCTTAGATCCTTTGGGATCAAGAAGCGCTGGAGTGTCTATGTGGGCGTCGATGAGAAGATGCGCTACTGGCTCATCGTCCAGATCCAAAGAAAGAGCCGTTTTTTGCAAAAGGATGCCAGGGAGCTTTTGAGCGTGGAGGAGGAGCTAAAAGAGCGTCTGGACCATGGCTTTAAAAAAAGAGCTCTTTTGCTCCGGGGGCCTCTTTGCTCAAAAGCCAGGAAAGTCCTAGAAGAGCAGGGATGGAGCGTCGATGCTGCTGTGTGATATAGGCAATACCAGAGCCAAGCTCTATGATGGCACACGGCTGTGGTCTGTGGGATTTGAGGAGCTAGCGCGCTACAAGGATGAGCGGGTCTGCTATATCAGCGTCAACGATCGTGTCCAGATCTCTTATGAGCGCTGGATCGATATAGAGCCCTTTGTGGAGCTTGATAGCGACTATGAGGGGCTGGGTGTGGATCGCAAGGTGCTTTGCAACGCTGTCGAAGATGGCGTGATCGTGGATGCGGGTAGTGCCATCACCGTCGATGTCATGAGAAGTCGCATCCATCAAGGAGGCTTTATAACCCCTGGGATAGAGGCTTCACGCAGAGCCCTTGGCTCCATATCTTCCAGGCTAGAGTTTGAGCCCAGCTGGGAAGTCGATCTAGATCGCTTACCAAAAAATACCAAAGAGGCTTTGGAGTATGGGATGATCGCTCCTTTGGTGACCTGGCTCAAGAGCCAGGGTCAAAGGATCTATATTACCGGTGGAGATGGGCCGATTATTGCTAGTTATCTCCAGGCCACCTACGATCCTGTGCTGATCTTTCGTGGGATGGAGAAAATCATACAAAGGAAGGGGCTATGCTAACGATCGCTTTGCCAAAAGGGCGGATTGGAGATGACTCTTTGGCGCTTTTTGAGAAGATCTTGGATAGGACGTTTCGATTTGGAGAGCGCAAGCTCATCCTAGAAGAGGGGGGATTTCGCTTTTTGAGGGTACGCAACCAAGATGTCCCTACCTATGTCTTTCATCAAGCAGCCGATCTTGGAGTGGTGGGATTGGATGTGCTTGAGGAGGGAGGCTTGGATCTTGTGAGGCTTTTGGACCTTGGATTTGGCAGATGTAGTGTCAGTATCGGGATCAAAGAGGAGGAGACCCTAGATTTTAGCAAGCCCTCCTATAGAGTCGCTACCAAGATGGAGAATATTACCAGGAAGTTTTTTAGTCAAAAGGCGATCCCGGTGGAGATCATCAAGCTCTACGGCTCCATAGAGCTAGCACCTTTGGTAGGTCTGGCGGACATGATCGTCGATATCGTCGAGACCGGGGAGACCATGCGCCAAAACGGCCTTAAGCCAGCTTTGGATATCATGCAAAGTAGCGCCTATCTCATCGCCAACAAAAACAGCTTTTTTGCCAAAAAGGATGAGGTCTTGGATCTAAGATCAAAACTTGAGGAGGCCTTGGGTGGGTCTTGAGCTCTATGGCAAGATAGAGCCACTCCTTGGCTTTGAGGAGCAAAAAAAGGCTCTTTATGAGATCTTTTTGCATAAGCTTTTGGATCTTGGTATCAAGAGGGTCTTGGATATTGGGTGTGGGAGTGGTGCTTTTATGAAGCTGCTGGCCCAAAATGGTCTTGAGGCTGTGGGGATAGATCTCAGCGAGCAGATGGTCCAAAGAGCTAAGGAGAGTGGGCTGGAGGCCTACTGTGTGGATGTGTGCGCCTTTGAAGGGCGCTTTGAGTGCGCTACGGCGGTTTTTGATGTGATCAACTATCTTGCAGATGATGAGGTGGGTCCATTTTTGCGATGCGTGGCCGATAAACTAGAGGATGGTGGCTACTTCTTGTGCGATATCAATACCCTCTTGGGTTTTGAGGAGGTGGCGCAAGGGAGCCTGGTGCTAGATCATCTAGATCGCTTCGTGGCTGTGGAAGCTGAGTTTTTAGACGGAAAACTGCTCACCGATCTTTATCTCTTTGAGCGGGAGGGGGAGTGCTATACCAAGCAGTCCGATCGCATCATCCAGTACTATCACGAAGTGCAGAGTCTCAAAGGATATGGATTGGAGTTGGTGGATATCGATTTTGTGGAGCTCTACGCCCAAGAGCCCGACAAGGCTCTTTTGACGTTTCAAAAAATTACTTAAAAAGAGGCTGAAGCTCTTCGAAAGGATTTGGGACCACGCGCTTGCGATCGACGATATAAGGTACCAACGCTGCGTGTCTGGCTCTCTTGATCGCCTCTTCCACCATCACCTGGTGCTTTTTGCAGTTGCCGGTGAGTCGTCTTGGCATGATTTTGTATCGCTCGCTCAGGCTATGCTTGATAAGCTCGATATCTTTATAGTCGATAAATTCGATCTTTTGCTCACAGTATCGACAGGTTCGTTTTTTGAATCTTCTCTTTTCCGCCACTTCTAGTCCTTTCTAAAATGGAATTTCGTCGTCTTCAATATCGATTTCTGGAATGTTTTGTTTGGGCTGTGGGCTGGGCTCGGGCTCGCTTGGCTGGGGAGCCGGTTTTTGCTGCTCGTAGCCAGGGCTCTTTTGTCCAAAGCCAGAGCTCTCCTCTTTGGAGCCTAGCATCTGGAGATTGTCTACGGCGATGGAGTGTTTGCTCCGTTTGTTTCCGCTTTGGTCGGTCCACTGCTCATAGATCAAGCGTCCCTCAATGAGGACTCTGCTCCCCTTGCCCAGATACTGGTTGGCGATCTCTGCAGCTCTGCCAAAGAGGGTGATATCTATGAAACAGGTCTCCTCTTTTTGCTCACCTCCTTGGGTCTTGAAGCGCCTGTTGGTCGCGATACCGCTCTTGGCGATCGCCATGCCAGATCCGGTATATTTGAGCTCTATATCCCTGGTGAGGTTGCCCACCATTATGACTTTGTTGTACATGATTAAGTTTCTTGAGTCTCTTTGTTCTCTTGGGCCCTGTTATGCTTTTTTGCTCTTTCGACCATCTTCTCCCACGCTTTGATATCTTTGTGGGTTTCGTATTTGATAGTCAAAAATCGAATCACATCTTCGGTGATGCGATAGATACGCTCTAGCTCACGGACAGTGTGAGATGGGGCTTTGAAGTAGATGATGAAGTAGTGGCCACGCTCAAACTTCTCGATAGGATAGGCTAGCTTTCGTATACCCACATCTTCGGTGGCTACGATTTCGCCGCCGTTGTTTTCGATGACGCTCTTGATAAACTCAAACTTCTCTTTCGTCTCCTCTTCCGTCAACGTCGGCTTGAGGACGAAGAGTGTCTCGTAGTGTCGCATTGATTCTCCTTTTGGCTATATATCCGACTTTCGCCGGCAAGGCTTTTTTGAGTAGGAAAAAGCGAAGCTATATTATCAAATCAAAGCTTGAATTTTTATTAAATATGAGAACAATAGGGATGCCTTGTCGATATTGCTTTGGGTTTTGAGCTGGTATTCACACTCTTGCAAAGTCAAGAAGATCTCCGGATAGTTCTTGATCCTCATAGCCAGACGGATACGCCGCTCTTCGATCTGCCTGGGGAGCTTGTAGCCCAGTATCTCTTTGCTATTAGCGTTGGCGTGAAGACGCATATGGGTATAGAACAAAAAGAGCTGACGCATGTAGCTCTCAAAGCCTAGCAAGATCTTCATCTCGTTTTGCTCCTCTTGACTCAGTTTTTGGAGCAGATCGGCCAGAGGCTCTTTGAGGATGATCGCTTCGTAGAGTTTTTCTAGGTTGAGGGGAGTCAGAGCATAGACCAGGCGGTCTATATCCTTGCTCTGGATCTTTTGGTCCAGGAGGCTTAATTTTTCTAACTCATTTGCGGCCAGATCTAGATTGAGATCGAGCAAGATCAAAAGATGCTGAAGGGCAAATGGATCGATCTGTAGGCCAAGATCTGAGGCTCTTTGGGCTAGCTCCTCCTTGGCCTCATGCAAAGAGGGTTTGAAAAAGCGGACATTGATAGCGCCATGGTCGGCTGCGAAGAGGGGGGCGATCTTCTTGCCATCTTGGCCGACAAGCTCATAGATCAAGTAGCTGTTTTCGTTTTTGCGACACAGATCTATAAGCGTTTGGAGCTCTTTTTTGGGGAGGGCTTTGTCGTGTTTGATGTAGAGGAGATTTCTATTTCCAAAGAGAGAGTTTTGGCCAAGATACTCTTTGGCTCTTTCAAAATCATATTCGTCATAGTAGAGGAGCAGGCGCTCCTCTTTTGGGGCCAAAGAGTTAGCTACCTTTTGGGCGTAGCGACGGATATAGTAGGGCTCTTCCCCCCAAAAGAGATAGGCGTCAAAGGTACTCTTGAGTCTGTCAAACTCCCTTTTATACATCGATCTTCTCAATCACCTTTGCGTAGATCTTGGTGGTGGCTATATTGACGTCGATGATCTCTACCAAGACCCTATCAAAAAGTTCTACCTCCGCTTTGGGCAAGAAAAGCCTGGCCCCTTTGATCTCGTCGTCTAGCTGAGCTATGGGGGTGGAGTCTGGGTCGGTCACGACGGCCTCGAAGCGGTTGCCGATATTTTTGGCGGCCCATCTGGCGAATTTTCGATCCATGAAGTCCCACTCCACCTTGGCCGCCTCTCGCTCAAGCTCGCTGATACGCACCGTCAAAGGCTCGATGTTTTTGAGGATATAATCTAGCTGCTTTTTGTCATCACGCAAGATCGCCTTGAGGAGTCTGTGGAGGGTGAGGTCGCTATAGCGTCTAATAGGTGATGTGAAATGGGTGTATTTTTCAAATCCCAATCCGAAGTGGCCAATATTTTCGGCGGTGTAGCCCGCTTGCTTTTGGGTACGGATGAGGAGCCTGTCCACATGCTCCTTGATCCCACGTGCCTCCGCCTCTTTTTGGATGAACAAAAAAAGCTCGTGAATGGTGTTGTACTCTTTGGTGAAGATTCCCACATTGGCCAGCTCATCCAAAAGCTCTTCGATCTTCTCCATGGAGGGCTCTTCGTGGGTACGAAAGATCCCAAAATCGAACATCTTCGCCGTCGCTTTGTTGGCTAGGAGCATACAGTCTTCGATGAGGGCGTGGCTGGGCGTCTCGGTCTCTATTTTGGTTGCGACAAGCTCCCCGTGCTCATCCAAAACAAGGCGAATCTCCGGGTTGGTAAACTCAAAGCCTCTTTCTAGTCTTTTTGATCGAAGCTTTCTGGTCACTTCATATAGAGGCATCATCCACTCCAAGAGCTCCTTGTCTGTATCGTCTAGATCCTCAAACTTCCCGGCCAAAAACTGATCTACTCTTTCATAGCTGTACTTTCTGCGGCTCTTGATCACTGCGTCGATGAGCTCCTCTTTGACAGGCTCTAGATTCTCATCCAGAGTGATCTTGCACACGAAAGCCAGCCTCTCTACATTTTCTTTGAGGCTACAGATACCTTCTGAGAGTTTTCTTGGTAGCATGGGGATCGATTTGTGAGGCAAATAGATACTAAAGCCCCGCTCCTTGGCCTCTTTGTCAATAGGCCCCATGGGTGGGACATATTCGCTCACGTCGGCGATGGCTACGTAGAGTGTGCGGCTCTTTTGGTCGTAGTAGATCGCATCGTCGTGGTCCTTGGCTGTGACGGGATCGATGGTACAAAAAGGCAGAGCCCTCAGATCCACGCGATCAGGATAGAGATCGGCGTAGATCTCATCCGGGTATGCAGATGCTTCTAGTTCCGCTTCAGGTGGAAACTCCTCTTTTTTGTTGTAGAGTGCCAGGGAGATCTTCTCATCGACCGCTGGATCGTCCAGGACTCCCAGGACCTCTACGATGATGCCAGATTCGTTGTCTACCTTGACGACCACTTTGTCAGGGAGCTCTTTGAGGCTCTTTTTGCTTGCCTTGACTGCGATGGGAGCCTCGTTTTTGACATTGAAGAAGAGTCCCGCCTCTTTGTCGAAGTAGGCCACGCTAAAGCGAAAGGCCTTCTCAAGGATGTAGACCACTTTGGCTTTGGGACGGCCACCCCCTTTGAAGATCCTCTTGGCGATGACCAGATCGCCTTTGCTGGCGCCATTGAGGTGCTCTGGCTCTATGAGAAGATCCTTGGCCTTGACCCCTAGGACCTCCAAAAAGCCGGTACCGTTTCTGGCTATGTCGATGGTGCCGACGCGATATTTGGAGCTGATTTTGACGATCTTGCCATCAATTTTGACGATTTTGTGGCGGATGAGATCGTCTACTAGAGGGATATACTCTCTTGGTATATCTTTTTTGTCGATTCCACGAATGAGTTTGAGTATAAATTCTTTCAAATTTTATCCTTAAATTTTTTTTAAATTATACCATAAAAAGATCATCCGGTGTTGCGCAGTCCCTGGGCGATACCTACGATGGTGGTGTGGATGAGATTGAGCAGACGCTCTTGTTGCTTTTTGTATTTGGCCGTTTTGTATTTTTTGATCAGCTCTATCTGGAAGATGCTCAGTGCGGTAAGGTAGGGTTTTCGCAAGAGTATGGACTGGCGCAAGAGGGGATCTTTTTCTAGCAAAGAGTCCTTCTCCTTGATGGCTAGGATATGGGTCTTGGTCTTTTCGAACTCATCTTGGATCTTGGTGAAGATCTTGTGGGCGATGGCAGGATCGTGGACGAACTGGTTGTAGAGTTTGGCGATATTGAGATCGACTTTGGTAAGGATGAGCTCGATATTGTCGATAGTGGTTTTGAAAAAGGGGCAATGGGCGTAGAGCTCCTTGAGGGCTGAGAGATCGTAGCGCTCCTTGGCAGCTTCTAGTCCGCTGCCCACCCCGTACCACGCAGGCATGATGGAGCGGTTTTGGGTCCAGGCAAAGACCCAGGGGATGGCTCTTAGATCTTCGATCGACTCGCTCTTTTTGCGTTTGGCCGGGCGAGATCCTAGATTGAGCTTGGAGATAAACTCTATGGGAGTGGCCTCTTTGAAATAGGTCAAAAAGTCACGATCTTCATAGACCAGCTCTTTGTAGACCTGATAGGAGGTATCACTGATGAGTTGCAAGATCTGATCGAAGTTAGGATTCTCCTCGCACTCATCCTTGATGCCAAATCGATCATAGACACTCTTTTTGAGCAGGGCTTGGATGGTTTTGGTGAGATTGAAGCGGGCGATTTTGGGGTTGAGGTATTTGGAGCTGATCACCTCTCCTTGTTCAGTGAGCTTCAAGAAGCCATCCACCGCTTTGTAGGGGCTGGCCAGGATGGCGGCCTCCGTAGGTCCTCCTCCACGACTGATCGATCCTCCCCTGCCGTGAAAGAGCAAGAACCTAATCCCAAGCTCCTCTCCCAAAGCGATCAGATCTTTTGTGGCTTTGTTGAGGTTGTAGCTGCTGGCAAAGAGTCCTCCATCCTTGCTGCTATCACTATAGCCGATCATCACCTCCTGAGTGTTGTCCCGGTCTTTGAGATAGCGTCGGTAGGGCTTGATCTGATAGAGAGTACGGATAATTGAAGCGGCGTTTTTGAGATCCTCGATGGTCTCAAAGAGTGGGGTGATGGAGATGTGGGCCTCTTTGCCCGGTATCCAGAGTCTTGCTTGTTTGGCGAACCAAAGTACCGCCAAAAGATCGCTGGCATCAGTGGTCATGGAGAGGATGAAGCTATCGATGATTCTTTTGTTGATCTTCTCCTTGGCCCATCGGATCTTGATGAAGGCCTCCAGGATCTGGGCGGTTTCTTCGCTGGTGCCATCTAGAAACTGGCTGAGATTGACCGGGGGCTTGGCCAAGGCTTTGACGATGGTCTGGATCTGCTTGGCTGAGGGCATCTGGGCGATGGAGGTGTCTGAGAGTCCCATGAGAGAGAGTATCTCAAAGAGGGCGTTTTTGATCTTGGATTTGTGCTCACGAAAATCCATCTTCAGTAGATGAAAGCCACAGTGGAGCACCAGCTCTCTTAGCTCCATCACACCCTCTTTGCTGATAGGATCCAAAGAGTCCAGGATCAAGTCAATATCTCTCAAAAGCTCCTTTGGGCTGTGGTAGTAAAAATTTGGCTCGTTGATGGCGTTGATGAAGAGGAGGCGGTTTTTGAGCTTTTGACGCATGAGGGAGAGTTTGGCTCTGAAGGGCTCGCTTTTGTGGAGCTTGATCGATTTGTCGCTGAGATATTTCGCCTCCTGGGTGATGGAGTCTAGGAGCTCTTTTTTGACCTCTCTTTGGTCCGTGGAAATGGAGAGCTCACGGATGAGGCGGTCGATCTTGTGGATGTAGAGCCCTATGATGGTGTTGTGCTGGATCTTCATCGCCTCGACCATCACCTCGTTGGTGACGTAGGGGTTGCCGTCTCTATCTCCTCCGATCCAGCTGCCAAGACGGGTGATGGGCTTTTGGAGGATTCCGGTGTGACGCTCTATGGACTGGTTGAGGTCCGCCAGGGCGTCTAGGACGGAGCTCTCCAGAATGAAGAGGAGGTTGTCTAGCTCAAAGAGTACCTCGATCTTCTCCTTGCGTATGAGACTGGTCTGCCACAAAAGGGTGAGGCGGTAGCGAAAGCGCTTTTTGGCCTCTTGATCGTCGTAGCCAAAGATCTTGTCAAATAGATCGCTAAATTCTCTGTGAGCCTCCAAAAAGGTCCTGCGCCTGGACTCCGTGGGATGGGCGGTAAAGACAGGATAGAATCGGATCTTTTTGAGAGTGTCGATGATATCGGGCCTGTCAAATCCCTCTTGGATGAGCTCCTCGATGGTCTCTTGGATGTCGGCCTTCGTGGCTTCGAAGCGCTCCTCGATGATGTTGATGAGCATCAAATAGAGACTAAAGGCCTTGATGAGATCGTTCATCTGAGCGGTATCTAGATGCTCTGCGATATGCTCTAGGCTAATAGTCTGCTCTCTTGTCTTTTTCAAAGTCTCACGTAGCTCCAAAAAGAGCCGTTTGGTCTGGGGATTGAATCGCTCTATGACTCCCAAAAGCTCATGCAAGGCGTAGCGGATCTCCCTCTTGAGTTCATCGCTGACACGAAACTTCTTCATCTTCGCTCCTTTTGTCCAATTATAACAAAGCAGCTTTTATCCAAAACTAAACAACTATAAAGTAAAATAAGCCAAAATTTTACAAAAGGGACATACATGGCACTACCTATCTACTATGATAAAGATTGCGATATCAATCTCATCAAAAACAAAAAAGTAGCCATTATCGGCTTTGGAAGCCAGGGGCACGCCCACGCCGAGAACCTCAGAGACAGTGGCGTGGAGGTCAAGATCGGGCTCTATCCAGGAGGACGAAGCTGGAAAAAGGCAGAGGCGAAAGGCTTTGATGTACTTGAGGTAGCGGATGCTGCAAAATGGGCAGATGTGGTGATGATCCTCATCCCGGATGAGATCCAAAGTGAGGTCTACTACCGAGATATCGAACCCAATCTCAAAGCGGGCGATACCATCGCTTTTGGCCATGGATTCAATATCCACTACGGACGGATCAAACCAAGAGAGGATATCAATGTCATGATGGTCGCTCCCAAGGCTCCTGGTCACACGGTACGAAGCGAATTTGTCAAAGGAGGAGGGATCCCGGATCTCATCGCCGTAGCCCAGGATCCAAGTGGCGATACCTTGGAGCTTGCTAAGAGTTACGCCAGCGCTATCGGCGGCGGACGAACCGGTATCATCCACACCACCTTCAAGGATGAGACCGAGACCGACCTTTTTGGTGAGCAGGCGGTCCTTTGTGGTGGCGTGAGTGCCCTTATCCAGGCTGGGTTTGAGACTCTGGTAGAGGCGGGGTATCCTGAGGAGATGGCCTATTTTGAGTGTCTGCATGAGCTCAAGCTCATCGTCGACCTCATCTACGAAGGTGGACTGGCCAACATGCGCTATTCCATCTCCAACACTGCTGAATATGGCGACTACGTCAGCGGCCCTAGAGTCATCAACGACTCCAGCAGAGCGGCGATGAAAGAGATCCTCAAAGAGATCCAAAACGGCAAGTTCGCCAAAGATTTCATCCTAGAAGGCATGACCGGATATCCTAGAATGACAGCAGAGCGAAGGAACTGCGAAGACCACCCGATCGAAAAGGTGGGTAAGCGGCTTCGGGGCATGATGCCTTGGATCACCGCCAACAAAATCGTCGATCAAGAGACCAACTAACAGGGAGCTTCGCTCCCTCCACGGCCTATGGCAAAAGGCAAAAAAAGGCGCAGACAGCCTCCAAAGAGAGCTACCTATCTTCTTTTGATCTTTTTGATATTCCTCTTTGCTTTTTTGTGTGCCGTTTTGGGCTATTTTCTCTATCAGGTGGGCTATGAGCAGGGAGTCAAAGAGCGAAAATCCCAAGAGAGCCCTGTAAGCTCAAGTGCTTTTGTGCCTACCCGCTCCAGCTCCTCGGCGATCTCTTCCGATCAGGCCAAAGAGCCAGAATCCCAGCCACAAAAGAGCAAAAGCACAAAAAAGATCCTACAAGCCTCCAAGCCAAAACTTGCCATCATCATCGATGACGTAGCCTTTGGATGGCAGGTCAAGGCTCTTAGATCTTTGGGTATGCCACTAAATCTCTCTTTTTTCCCACCAAGTGCTAGCCATCCCAATACTCCTCGCTATGCCAGATCCTTTGGGCACTATATGATCCATCTGCCCATGGAGGCCAACGGCTTCGTGCGTGAAGAGATCGATACTTTGCGTACCACTTCCTCACGCCAGGAGATGGAGAGGGTGATCAGAGATCTGCGCAGGCATTTTCCTAGAGCCAGGTTTCTCAACAACCACACCGGTAGCCGATTTACGGCTGATTATGAGGCGATGCGCAGACTTCTTCCTATCTTGGAACGCTACGGCTTTGTCTTTGTGGATAGTCGCACCACCTCCAAAACCCAAGTGCCACGTGTCATGAGAGAGCTTGGCAAGAGATATATCGCCAGAGATATATTCTTGGACAACAGGCCAGATCCAGCCTATATCAAAACCCAGCTCAAAAAGGCGATCAAAAGGGCCAAAGCCAAAGGCTTCGCCATCGCTATCGGCCATCCACGCCCTGCTACTATCAAAGCGTTGAGGGAGTCTAAAACTATTTTAAAAGATGTTGAGCTAATATATATCGACAACCTCAGACTCTAAGGGTGATCCATGCAAAAGCTCTCCATCGCCATCGGACTTGGATTATTAAGTTTTGCTCTCAGTGCTTATGTCTTTGATATGACCCAGGCCAAACTCTTGGGCAGCGTGGTCTTTTTGGTCTCTTTGTGGAGCAGCGAGGCGCTGCCCCTGGGAGTGGTCTCTTTGCTTCCTCTGCTTCTCTTTCCGGCTTTGGGGATCGTCGATCTAAAAGGAGTGGCCCCCAACTACTCCAAGCCGATCATCTTTTTGTTCATCGGAGGCTTTTTGTTGGCGATCGCTATGCAAAAGACAAAACTTCATGAAATCATCGCCTCAAAGCTTATGGCCCTCTTTCCTCAGAGTGCCCGTGGTATCATCTATGCCCTGGCCATCACATCGGCTACTTTGAGTGCATTCTTGTCCAATACCACCGTCACCATCATGCTCATGCCAATAGCCATGTTCTTGACCCAAAATATCCGCCTCAAGATCCGCTATCTCATCGCTACCGCCTATGGAGCCAGTATAGGAGGAATCTTCACACCCATCGGTACTCCGCCAAACCTCATCTTGCTAGGCTTTTTGGAGGAGGTGGGAGGAAGAGCGCCCACATTTTTGGAGTGGATGATGCTGACCGCTCCGGTGGTGGTGACGATGATCTTGGTAGTACCATGGTTGCTCTCACGTAGCGTCAAGGATGAGCCGATCGCTTGTGAGATAAAAGAGTGCTCTTTGCAAACTAGGGAGCAAAGGATCTTGAGTCTCATTCTCCTGGCATTGGTGGCGCTGCTGGTGCTCAATGCCTTTCTCAAACCCCTGGCCCCTCAGTACGCATTGGATGAGAAGCTGCTGCTCTTGGGATTTGGGCTGATTTTGTTCTTGCCAAACGTGGCGATCTTGGAGTGGAGCGATACCAAGGAGATGCCCTATGAGATCGTCTTTTTGTTTGGTGCTGGATTTGCTATTGCCACAGCCTTTATCAAGACCGGTCTAGCTTCTGCGATAGCGGGCTATTTTGGTGCCTTTGCCCATCTGCCCCTGGCGGTGCTGCTCTTTTTGGTGGCGCTTTTTGTCTCCTTTAGTACGGAGATCACCAGCAATACAGCACTCACATCCATAAGTCTGCCCATATTTTATGAGTTTGCCAAAAGAAGTGGTATCGATGAGCAGATCATCCTTTTTACCGCCACGATCGCCGCTAGTTATGCCTTTATGCTTCCTATCGCTACGCCGCCAAACGCCATCATCATGAGCAGTCGGGTCATCAAGATCAAGGAGATGGCCAAGATCGGATTTGTTGTCAATCTCTTGGGTGTGGTGGTAGTGACACTCTGTGCAGTCGGGATATGGAGATACTATTTTGGTTGAGATCGGCGGGATCAAGTATCACTATCTAGGAGATCTAGAGCTCTTGCGTCGTCCAAAGGTCTCTATGGTAGGCAGCAGGAGACCCATCTCCTACACCAAGACTTTGACCCTGAGGTTTGCTAGGAGTCTGGCGCAAAAGGGGTATGTAGTAGTAAGTGGTGGAGCCATGGGAGTGGATGCTCTGGCCCACAGGGGTGCTGGAGCGAAAAACACCATCTGTGTGCTTCCTTGTGGGATTGATCTTCGCTATCCAGCTGTCAATGCCCAGCTGATCGACCAGATTGCCGCTGAGGGACTCGTGCTAAGCCAGTTTGAGCCAGGGTTTCGAGCCACCAGGTGGAGTTTTGTAGTGCGAAATCGCACGGTGGTGGAGCTTGGGGAGTTTTTGGTGGTGATGGAGGCTGATGAGAGAAGCGGGAGCATGAGGAGTGCTCAGTATGCTCTAGAAGCTGGCAAGCAGATCTATGTCCCGCCCCATAGACTAGGTGAGAGCCCCGGGACCAACAGGCTCATCCAGGAGGGAGTGGCCAAGGTGATCTGGAGCCTGGATGAGTGGGGAGGAGATGAGTTTGTGGAGTATCTAAGAACCTCCCCCACGCTTGATGAGGCGGTGGCACGCTATGGCGAGCGGATATATGAGGCGGAGCTGGAGGGGCTTATCCAGATCCAGGGGATGCGGATAGTCTATATGGGAGCCTAGATGAAAAGGGCAGATATGAAAGCCGTTTTGGTGATAGTGATGGTAGGGTTTGCGCTCTATGAGGCTTTGCCGTTTTTGCAAAGTATCGTTGCCTCAAAGCCCAAAGCCATCACTCCCAGAGGGGCTTTGATGCAGATTGAGAGGACCAACATAGCCATCTTTGAGCGTGCCAAGCCAAGTGTGGTCTATATCTCCACGCTCAAACGGGTAGTGGACTATTGGAGTATGAGCGTGTGGGATATCCCCAAAGGGACTGGGAGCGGTTTTATCTGGGATGAGTTTGGCCATATCGTCACCAACTACCACGTCATCGAAGGAGCCAGCGAAGCGGTGGTGACACTGAGCAATGGTCTTCGCTACCAGGCCAAGCTAGTAGGTGCCGATCCTAGGTACGATCTGGCCGTGCTCAAGATCAAGCCAGTAGCTGGAGTGATGAAGCCGGTGATCATCGGAAATAGCGATGATCTTCGAGTGGGTCAGATCGTCTATGCCATCGGCAATCCTTTTGGGCTGGACTGGACCATGACCATGGGGATCATCTCAGCGTTAGAGCGTGTGATCGACCAGCAAAATGGTGCCAGGATCAGGCACGCCATCCAGACCGATGCCGCTATCAATCCCGGCAACTCCGGAGGTCCGCTTTTAGATAGTGCTGGGCGGGTGATCGGTGTCAATACGGCGATATATAGTCCAAGCGGCGCTAGCGCTGGGATAGGATTTGCGATCCCTATCAATCTGGTCAACAGGGTCGTCTCCGCCTTGATCGCAGGGCGTTATATCTCCCAGCAATGATATAATAAGAAAAAACAAGGAGGCGAAAATGCTCAAAGATCTGCTCTATCTAGGTGTGGGTGGAGCGCTCCTGGCCAAAGAGAAGGTCGAAGAGCAGCTCCAAAAACTGGTGAAGAAGGGGAGACTCTCTGAAGAGGAGGTCAAGAAAATCGTCGAAGAGGCGAAAAAAAGAGGCGAAGAGGAGGAAAAAAGAGCCAAAGAGGAGCTCAAAAAGCTTCTCAAAGAGATCGTAGCAGAGCTCGATCTGGCCACCAAAAAGGACATTGAGAAGCTTTGTAAAAAGTGAGACTTTTTAAAATCTTCTTCTTGCTTCTTAGCTTTTTTCTTTTGATAAAGAGGCGGGACTCTTTTTTGGGATTTCGCCCCTACGAGCCCAAGCGTCTGCGCCTTGTCATCGTGGAGCTTGGTGCGAGTTTTATCAAATTGGCCCAGGTACTGGCCACGAGGGCCGACTTTTTTGATGATGCCTATCTAGAACAGCTCAAGAGTCTTCATGATGAGCTGCCTCCCATGTCAAAAGAGGAGTTTGAGGAGGTATTTCACAGAGCCTTCAGGACCAATCCCTTTGAGAGCTTCGATCCCATTCCCATAGCCAGCGCCTCGATCGGGCAAGTCCATGTCGCCTCTCTCAAGGGCCAAAAGGTGGCCGTCAAACTTCGGCGCCTGGGGATAGAGGAGCAGGTGCGCAAGGATATAAGGACATTGAAGATACTGCTCTATCTCTTTCGGCCCTTTTTTAGCGAATATACCAAAAACTCTCTTGAGGCGGTGATCGAGGAGTTTTCGGCGATGATCATCCAGGAGGTGAGTCTCAAAAAGGAGCTCTCCAACCTCAAAAAATTCAGCACCACCTACAAGCACTGCAAAGTCCTTTTCCCAAAGCCCTTTGAGGAGTATTGCAGCGACGATGCGTTGGTGATGGAATTTATGGAGGGGGTGCGCTTCGATGATAAGGAGGGGTTGAGGCGCATGGGGATCGATTTTCGCCCCGTGCTGGAGCGTCTTATCGACTTTTATGCAGAGCAGATGCTGGTGGTGGGCTTTTTCCACGCCGATCCCCATCCGGGCAATCTTTTGGTCACGAAAGAGGCGGAGCTGGTGCTCTTGGACTTTGGGATGGTCAAGCGGATCGCCAACGAAACAAGAGTGGCTATCATCGAGATGATCAAGTCGGCTCACGAAAGGGACTACGAGCTCTTTGTCAGTGCGGCGAAGAGGCTGGGCGTCGTGGCCTATGAGGCTCCCAAAGGGGCGGTGGCGGAGTTCGTGGAGGAGATGTTTTCTATCTTTAGCGATGAGAGC
The DNA here is from genome assembly GCA_009659895.1 of Campylobacterota bacterium. Taxonomy (GTDB): domain Bacteria; phylum Campylobacterota; class Campylobacteria; order Campylobacterales; family Nitratiruptoraceae; genus Nitratiruptor. Next base: position 35,606 of record PUXX01000021.1, on the reverse strand, counting down.
TTGAGTGCCGTGAACATGCAGCGCCTAGCCTTTGAGATCTTGGAATCGATGCGAGAGCTCCCATTCAAGCTCCCCCAGGAGGCGATCTACATCCTCCGTGTCTCGGCTATCATCGAGGGGCTTGGCACCACCTATATCGAAAATTTCAACGGCGTCAAGGATATCTTGCCTATCTTGCAAAAGAACATCCCAAGAGCCTTGGGCTACAAGGACTCCCTGGTGGAGATGATCATCGACGAGATCAAGGGAGCGCCCTATTTGGTGGAAGATTTCAAAAAGACCATAGAGCTGGCCAGTAAAGGGGAGCTTGAAGTCCAGATGTCTCCTTATCAGCTTGAGTGGATGAGAAAAGAGCTCAAAGAGTATCTAAGGCCTATTCTTTTTAGTTTTTCGCTGATGATGGGGGCGATTTTTGCGGCGGTGACGGGGTATGAGGGAGTGGGACTACTCCTCTTTGGCGTCGCTTTGGTGCGGCTTTTGTTTTTGCGCTGATTTCAAGACGATATATCCTGTGATCCCAGAGAGCAAGGAGCCAAGGAGGATGGCCAGTTTGTCGGCGTAGTTGTAGATGCGCGTATCGTTGAAGGCCAGGGAGTCGATGAAGAGACTCATGGTAAATCCTATCCCTGTGAGGACGCTGAGTCCGTAGAGCTGAAGCCACGTGGCTTTGTCGGGGAGTTTGGCAAGGCCCGTTTTGATGGCGATCCAGGAAAATCCAAACACGCCTATCTGTTTGCCCAAAAAGAGTCCCAGCATGATGCCAAGCGGCACGGGAGCGAAGATGTCTTTGAGGGTGACACTCTCCAAATTGACCCCGGCGTTGACGAAGGCAAAGAGCGGAAGAATGAGCAAGGAGACGTAAAGATGCAGATCCTTTTCCATCTCTTTGGCCAGATGGAGCGGTATGGTAAAAGCGACGGCGACTCCGGCCAAAGTGGCGTGGACGCCGGATTTGAGCACGCTGGCCCAAAGCATAGCGCCGACGATGACGTAGAGGGCTTTTCTTTGCACTCCAAACCTATTGAAAAGGATCAGCACCCCAAGGGCCAGGGCTGCGATGGTGATAGAGATCATGGAGAGCTCCTGGGTGTAGAAGAGGGCGATGATGACGATGGCTCCCAGATCGTCGATGATGGCCAGGGCCAAAAGAAAGCTCTTGAGCGATGTGGGCACTCCTGGCCCCACCAGGCTCAACACCCCCAGCGCAAAGGCGATATCGGTGGCGGTGGGTATCGCCCAGCCGTTGAGGGCGAAGGGGTCGTTGGGGTTGAGGGCGATGTAGATGAGGGCTGGGACGGCCATCCCGCCAAGAGCCGCCAGGAGCGGCAAAGAGAGTTGGGAGATGGATGAGAGGCTGCCCTCTAAGACCTCTCTTTTGACTTCGAGCCCGATGAGAAAGAAGAAAATGGCCATCAATCCGTCGTTGACCCAAAGGAGCAAGGGTTTGGCTATGTGGAAGTTGCCAAAACGAATCTCCACCGGCGTGTGCAAAAAGGTGTCGTAGTAATGGGAGAGGGAGGAGTTTTCGAGAATGAGTGCTGCGATGGTGGCGACGATGAGCAGTGCCCCACTCAAAGCGGGGCTATGGAGGAAACTGGCTTGTTTCATATCACATCATCGACTTTACATGATCTATGATAGTGTGGGATTTGGAGTGTTTTTTGGTATCGATGGTAAAGGAGAGCTCCACGTCGTTCCATGTCTTGCCCTGGTGCAGATCATAACAGGCCTTGTTGATGCTTTGAAGGGCTTTGGAGCCGCTAAAATCGAAGATGTCGATGACTCCGTGAGCCTCGATGGAGCCCTCTTCTTTTTCGTAGGTAAAAGGGATGGTCTTGGTTTGGCCGTTGAGCGTGATTTGTACGTCCATCCTCTTTTTGTCCACATGGACGATTTTTGCTTTGATATCTCCTTTGAGCTTGGAGAAGAAGGCCTCGTCCAAGGTTTTGTCCCGATCTTTGTTGCCGGTGTTGACGGAGTGCTTGTTGATGATGACTTCGGCTCCGTCCAGGCACGCTTTGCCGGGTAGAAAAGCGATTTTGTCGAAGGTGCCTTTGACCCCTGCTTTAAGGGGCGTTTTAAAAGCTGTCCATCTTAGGGAGTGGAGCTGACACTGGGCTAGAGCTAGCAGTGATAGCAGCGTCACGATCACGATTTTTCTCATGCTCTCTCCTTGATCTGTTTGGAGTGGGTCTCTTGTGATGGAGATGGCCCTCTTTTGTCCTCTTTGATTATGACCAAAGAGTTCTTAAGGATAAATGAGAATTAAAAATAAATTTTTTTATTTGATACTTTATCGACATTGTTTGACTTCTAGCAGAGTTTTATGTATAAATACATTGAAGAAACAGGGAGATAGCATATGGAGCAAAAATATATAGAATATAGCAATCTATTAAAACAGAACGATCTCAAATCCACCCCACAAAGAGTGGCGATGCTGGGTATCTTGGAGCGCAAAGGACACGCCGACGTGGACTATATCTACAACGAGATCAAAAAGGATTTTGTCTCCATCTCATTGGCCACCGTCTACAAAAATATCAACACCATGCTAGAGGCCGGGATCATCCAAGAGATCAAAGTACCGCAAAAAAAGAGCAAATTTGAGATAGCAAAAGCGAAGCATAGCCACTTTGTCTGTGAGAGCTGTGGGGAGGTCTACGATATCGAAGAGCCCAGAAATCTTCAAATAAGACTGCCCGAGGGCTTTCACCCAAAAGAGGCTTCCGTGATGGTAATGGGAGTGTGTAAGGAGTGTGCTAGGAGTTGATGTGGCGCTTGAATTTGATCTCGATCACTTCGATGATCTGAGGTGCGAAGACCGATTTTTTGGAAGAGACCAGATAGCTTATGGTAGCTGTCACGGCGGCGAAATGGGCCACTTCGATCCCAAAAAGCTCTGCTGCTAGGATGGTGGAGGCGATGGGGGAGTTGGTCGCGCCGCTAAGAACGCTGACAAATCCTAAAGCGGCGAACAAAGAGACCTTGGCATCGATGAGATGAGCAAAAAAGTTGCCAGAGGTCGCTCCTATGAAGAAGATGGGAGTGACGAACCCTCCGCTTCCGCCACTGCCTAGTGTCAAGAAGGTAAAGAGTGTCTTGAGCACAGGATCGGCCCAGCTAAAGTGGACTTCGTCTAAAAATGCAGCCTCAATGCTTTCAAGCCCAAGCCCCAAATAGCGATCTCCCACAAAAGCTGCCAAAAGAAGAATGATCCCCCCGCCCAACACTCCCTTGAGCAGCGGGTGGATCCTTTGGCTCATGGCCATTGTATTGGCTCCATTCATGGCCAAGATGACTATATAGGCTATGAGACCAAAAAATATTCCTGCCACTACTGTCTTGGATATATTGACGATCTCCCAAAAGCTTGGGATCAGTCCCACGGCTACCGGGTGGTAGATGAACTCCACATGGAGAATATGCATGATCCAGTAGGCCACGAAGCTGGCTATGAAGGAGGGTACCAGTACCTGGTACAAGATACGCCCGGCAAAAAGAGCCTCAAGAGCGAAGAAACCGGCTGCAATAGGGGAGCCAAAGACCACGGCGAACCCAGCGCTGGTGCCAGCTACGATGATGATGATCCTCTCTTTTGGCGAAAGATTGAAGATCTTGGCTCCCAAAGAGGAGAGGTAGGCTCCAATCTGGGCCGATGGAGCCTCTTTTCCCGCAGATCCTCCAAAAAAGAGTGTGGCGAAGGTGGCTGATTGTTTGAGGAGAAAACGAAAGAGATTGAGTCTTTTGTCGGCGTAGATGGCAGCTCTTATGATCTCTTCTGTGCCATCTGCGCTGGCTTCCTTGAAAAATCGATGGAGCAAGTAGCCGCTAAGGGCTAGGATAAAGGGAAGGAATCCAACTAGAATTGGATCTCTTGCATTGATGGAGGTCTCCAGGATATTGAGGGCCGTTCCTACACAAAAGCCTACTCCTGCCCCTACAAGCAGGGACAGAAAGCTCCACTTTAAGATATCCCCACTGGCCCTGTAGAGATCGAAAAGATTTTGGCCTATGTGGCGCAGCATTTTTTTATACATCGAAGGTCGCCACCACAGGAGCGTGATCGCTTGGTTTGGGAGATCGCCTGCGCCTGGTCCACAGATCTACCACGATCTCCTTGCACCGCTCTTTCATGGGATCGGATGCTAGGATATAGTCGATACGCATCCCCTCATCACGCCATATAGCTGCTGTCATATAGTCCCACCAGGTGAAGCCATGCTCATTGGGATGACACTCCCGAAAGAGATCGTGCAGCCCTATGGAGATGAGCTTCTCAAAAGCCTCTCTCTCATCATCCATGAAATCCACGCTCCCTCTTAGAAGCTCGGGAGCCCAGACATCCTTATCTTCCCTGGCTACATTGAGATCGCCCACCAAGAGCATGAGATCTCTGGCTAAATCGTAGCGCTCTTGGATATATTGGCGCAAGTAGTCGAAGAATGTGAGTTTGTAGCTATGTTTTGGGCCATCCAAATCGCCATGGGGTGCGTAGACGTTGCAGATATCGACCCCTTTGATCCTGGCTTTGATGAAGCGTTTTTGCTCATCCCAGAAGGGATCGCCAAATCCCTTTTGCACCTCTTCAAAACCTAGCTTGCTACAAATTGCCACGCCGTTGTAGCCCTTTTGGCCATAGACGGCACATCTGTATCCTAGCTCCTCAAATACCCCAAAGGGGAATTTATGCTCTTCACACTTGATCTCTTGCATGCAGAGGACATCGACGGGATTTTTTTCTTCGAGCCATCGGCGTATGAGGTCGATGCGGGCGTTGATGGAGTTGACGTTAAAGGTGGCTACTTTCATCTTTTTTGAGTTCCTCCAAGATCTCTTCGTTGAGTTTTTTGGTGTCGATCTTGATCTCTTCTTCTTCCTTTTTGGGTTTGCGAAACTCCAAATAGGTCCCTACAAGCCCAACGAGCAAAATAAACAAGAAGATCAAGATCTTGCTCAAATCTCCTGCTTTGAGCTCCATTATCCGATCCCTTTGAAAATTTTGGGGTAGAGCAGGGCATAAAGCTCATAGGCCTCATCCCCTCTTAGCTCCACCACGCCAGCTTTTTTGATACGAATATCAAGATCATCGCATCCTACCAGATGGCCCACGGCTATGGAGAAATCCGGCTCATGACCTATGAGGGCGATGGTGTCGTAGCAGCGAAACCTGTCGATGATCTCCTCAAAGGCTAGAGGTGTTGCGCCGGGATTGAGGCGTGAGGTCTCGAAATATTTCGCGGCTGGATAGTACTCCTTGAGGATCTGGGCAGTTTGGACGGCACGAACTGCTTTGGAAGTGATGATGGCGTCTATATGGTAGACTTTTGAGAGTTTGGCGAAGAACTCTTTGGCCTTTTGGCGCCCATCCTCACTCAGAGGCCTCAAAAGATCGTCTCCCTCCCATTCAGATCTCTCAAGAGCCTTGGCGTGTCTGATGAAGAGGATCTGCATCGTCGCTCCTTAAAAGGGCTTTTGGTCATTATAGGAAAATTTTGCTAAATAATGAGCATCCCATCTCCGTAGCTGTAGAATCGATACCCTTTCTCCATCGCCTCTTGGTAGAGCTCCATCGTCTTTTCCAGACCGACAAATGAGGCCACGAGCATAAGAAGTGTCGATTTTGGCAGGTGGAAGTTGGTGATGAGGTGATCGACTCTTTGGGGCGGATTTTGAGGATGCAAAAACAGATCGCACTCCCCGGAGGCTCTTTTTGTGCGCCAAAAGTATTCGACGGTACGGGTGACGGTGGTCCCTACTGCTACGATGGGTGTTTGGCTTTGGATGATTTTTTGGGTGGAGATGGGGATTTCGTAATATTCGCTGTGCATGGTATGGCTATCGATCCTTTCGGCCTCGACTGGTTTGAAGGTCCCAGCTCCCACATGGAGTGTGAGGAAGTGGATGGGATGCTCTTTTTTTATCTGCTCCAAGAGCTTTGGCGTAAAGTGCAAGGAGGCTGTGGGGGCTGCGACGGCTCCGGGCTTTTTGGCGAAAATGGGCTGATAGTCCTTCTCGTCTGCTTTCGTCTCAGCCCTGTCGATATAGGGAGGCAAGGGCACATGGCCGATGTTTTGGAGTATGGGGAGCAGATCGAAAAAGCCGAGCTTCTTTTCTTTGTAAAACTCCACGATCCTGCTGCCATCATCCAAAAGCTCGATTACTTTGGCCTGAAGCCCTGCGTCGAAATGGAGGATCGTCCCTTTTTTGACCTTGCCACGGATATAGGCGCTAAACCTCTCCTCGCTCAACGGGCGGTTGAGGAGCAGCTCCACCTTGCCTCCGCTGCTCTTTTTGCCAAAAATCCTTGCTTTGATCACTTTGGTATCGTTGAAGAGAAGATGGGAATCCTTGGGCAAGAGGGAGGGCAGATCGAAGAAGGTGGCGTGGGTGATGCTCTTGTCTTTTCGATCATAGACCAAGAGCCTGGCGCTCTCAGGCGGATCGGCGGGGTGTTTGGCTATGAGGTGTGAGGGCAGATCGTAGTCGTAGCTCTCAAGCAGCAGAGGATCACGATCCATTCTCATCCTCTTCTTTTTTGGCCGGATTGACGATCTTGGCGATGAGGATAGAGACGCCATACAAGATCACCAAAGGTCCAGCCATCAGGAGCTGGCTGAGGACATCTGGAGGGGTCAGAAGCGCTGCGATGGCGAAGATGATGATGATGGCGTATTTGAAAAAGCTCTTGAGACTCTCATCGGTCACGAGGCCAAGTTTTGCTAAAAAGAAGGTGATCACCGGCAGCTCAAAGGCGATGCCAAATCCAAACATCAGCTTGGTGAAAAATCCCACATACTCCCCTATGCTGGGCAAAGCCGTAAAGAGCTGGGAGCCAAAATTGATAAGATAGCTAAAACCAAAGGGGAAGACGATATAGTAGGCAAAGAGGGCTCCGGCGACGAACATTCCCGTAGCGGCGATGACGAAGGGGAGTACCAGCTTCTTTTCGTGCTCGTAGAGTCCTGGTGCCACGAAGAGCCAAAGCTGCCAGAAGATAATGGGAAGACTGCAAATAAGCGCGGCGAAGAAGGAGACCTTCAAAGCCGTAAAAAAAGCCTCCCCGACTTTTGTGAAGATTACGTTGCTGCCTTGGGGCAAGGCCTCTTTGAGAGGCAAGATCATCCAATCCAATATATGCTCCCAAAATCCAAAACAGATCACGAACATCACAAAAATCGTAGCGAGGCTGATCATCAGCCTCTTTCTAAGTTCGGCTAGGTGGGGTTTGAGCTCCTCAAACATTGACTTTATCCTTATCTTCGTCTATTTTTTTCTTAAATCTCACGACCTCTCTCTTTGGCTCCTTGGCCCTTTTAAACTCCTCGATCTGAGCCATAGGGTCTTCTTCTAGCTCGGCTGTGATGCTCTCCATCTCCTCGCTGATTGAGCGAAACTTTTTTTTGTACTCTTCGGCCTCTTCCTTGAGCTCGGTGATCTTGACCTCTTGCTCCAGCTGGACCTTGGCGTCATTGACGGCTCTTTTGAGACTTTTGAAAAATTTGGCGATATCGACTAAAAACTTGGGCAGCTTCTCTGGTCCCAAAAAGATAATAGCCACCACGGCGATCATCAATATCTCGGTAAATCCCATCCCAAACATAGGCGCCCCTTAGGCAAATTTGGCAAATTTTACTCAAAAAGAGATTACAAAAGGATAAAGTATAATGTCACATTATCCCCAAGGAGAGAAAATGAGAAAGATGCTTTTGGTATTGGTGTTGTTGTTTGGAGTGGTGCTGGCTGATGGTGCCAAGAGCTACGGGATCTACAATCCAGACTGGGAGATCGTGGAGATCTTGGATTCTAAAGATCCGATAGCCAAGAAAATAGAGCGCATCAAGCGTGTGCTCAAAGACCCCATATCTCCCCATACAGCCAAGGAGCTGCTCCGTTTTTTGCGCAAAGAGGCGCCTGGAAAAGTCGATGAGATCAAGAGCCTCATCAAGATCCGCTCCCAGGCTTTAGCTTAGAAAGAGTGCTAGCTCGTCGGCTAGGAAATAGTTGGGGTTGTAGAGGCGCTCACCACGTTCATAGAGTCTGTGCTCCTCCAAAAGAATCTGGGCCTTTTGGGGATCGACAAGACTTTTGGGCACACCCACGCAGCTGCGCAGCCCCAAGAAGATTTTCTCCAGGCGTAGATCATGAGGGCTTAGGAGCTCTATCTCTTTTTTGAGAGGATTTTGCAAATAGGTTTTTAGATCTTGGGGCGGATAGGAGCGCTGGCCATCTTTGTATCCCACGGCTCCACATCCGACTCCTAAATACTCTTCAAGCCTCCAGTAGCCTAGATTGTGTCTTGAGGGAGTTTGGCCAAAATTGGAGACCTCATAGTGCTCAAAAGGGATCAGATCTTTGATGAAGTAGCCTAGATCCTCATCATCTTTTTTGTATTCTCTCTTGTTTGCAAAAGGAGTCCCCTCTTCCAAGATCAGGGCATAGGTGCTGATATGGTCGATAGGGAGATTGATGGCTAGTTGGATATCGCTTCGCAAAAGCTCTTTGGTATCTAGAGCCGTATCGTAGATAAGATCGATATTGATCCTCTCAAATCCGACCCTGGCGGCATTTTCTATGGCCTGGATCGCTTCGCGGGCGGAGTGGGCGCGCCCTAAGAAGGAGAGCTTCGTATCATCGAAGCTTTGGACACCGAAGCTGATGCGATTGACCCCCAGAGCTTTCACTCCTTGAAGCCACTCTGCCTTGGCGCTGTTGGGATTGGCCTCCATGGTGATCTCCGTATGGGGAGTGATGAGGGGAACTAGGAGCTTGAAAATTGGTTCATAAAGTCTTGGATCGATGGTCGAAGGGGTCCCTCCACCAATATAGAGTGAGTGGAGCCATCTGGTGTCGGTGTGTTCTAGATCGTGGCGAAGTTGCTTGCAAAGAGCTTGGATATATCTTTTTTTGAGGTGGTGGTTGGAGGTGAAGGAGTTGAAAGCGCAGTAGTGGCATTTGCTGTCACAAAAAGGAATGTGCAGATATAGAAGCAATTTTATCCTTTTTTAATTCGTTTGCGGGTATTATAGCACCTAAAAAGTAAAGTACGGAGAATGCAGAAAAAGAAGCGGTATCGACCTAATGTGGCTGCCATCGTACTATCTAGCGACTATCCAAGAAAAGTGGAGTTTTTCATAGCGGCTCGTACTGATGTTCCCGATTCGTGGCAGTTCCCCCAGGGCGGTATCGACGAAGGGGAACATCCAAAAGAGGCGCTGCTAAGGGAGCTCAAGGAGGAGATCGGCACCGATGAGATCGAGATCATCGCCGAATATCCAGAATGGGTCAGTTACGATTTTCCAAAGACAATAGCCAAAAAGATGTATCCTTATGACGGGCAGACCCAAAAATATTTTTTGGTCAAGCTCAAACCCGGTGCCAAGATCGATCTCCAGACAAAGGAGCCGGAGTTTAGCAAGTATAAATTTGTCCCATATGAGGAGCTCTTCCACTATGTCACCTTTTTTAAGCGACCCGTGTACAAAAAGGTGCTAGAGTATTTCAAAAAAGAGGGGTATTTTTGATGCTGGTAGTCCAAAAGTATGGTGGAACAAGCGTAGGGAGTCTTGAGCGGATCGAGAATGTGGCCAAAAGAGTGGCCAAAGCCAAAGAAGAGGGCAAGGATGTGGTCGTGGTGGTCTCGGCTATGAGTGGTGAGACCAACAAGCTCATCGAGTATGCGAAGCACTTTAGCCCCACTCCAAGTAAGCAGGATATGGATCTCTTACTAAGCAGCGGGGAGAGAGTCACTGCGGCGCTGCTCTCCATCGCTTTGAATGAGATGGGATATCCTACGGTGGCTATGACGGGACGACAGGCGGGGATCATCACCGATGAGTCCCATACGGTGGCCAGGATCGAAAAGATCAATCCAGAGCCGATGCGAAAAGCGCTGGATGAGGGGAAGATTGTCGTGGTGGCTGGCTTTCAGGGGATCACCAAGGATGGCCGTGTCACGACACTAGGGCGTGGAGGCAGCGACTTGACGGCGGTGGCCATAGCAGGAGCGCTCGATGCAAATAAATGTGAGATATACTCTGATGTGGACGGAGTCTATACTACCGATCCTAGAATCGAGCCCAAGGCTAAAAAGCTTGAGAAGATCAGCTATGATGAGATGCTGGAGCTTGCCAGTCTTGGAGCGAAGGTGCTGCAAAATAGAAGCGTGGAGCTAGCCAAGAAACTGGGGGTGGTCATAGAGGCCAGAAGCAGTTTCAACGACAACCCAGGAACTATCATCACAAAGGAAGAGGATATCATGGAAAAGCCCTTGGTCAGTGGAATAGCCTTGGATAAGAATCAAGCTAGAGTGAGCCTGCGCGGCGTCAAGGATCGTCCCGGTATCGCCGCTGAGATCTTCAAAGCCTTGGCCAATGAGAACATCAATGTCGATATGATCGTCCAGACCATCGGTGAGGATGACAAGACCAATCTAGACTTCACCGTACCCGAAAATGAGCTCGAGATGGTCAAGAAAGTGATGGATAGATTTAAGCAGGAGTATCAAAAGATCGAGTATGATCCGGATGTGGCGAAAGTGAGTATCGTCGGTGTAGGGATGAAGTCCCACAGTGGTGTGGCCAGCAAAGCTTTTGAGACCATGGCCAAAGAAAATATCAATATCGAGATGATCAGCACCAGTGAGATCAAGATCTCCATGATTATCGACCAAAAGTATGGAGAGCTGGCAGTGCGGGCCCTACACGCCGCATACGAACTAGACAGATGACCTTCGATCAGTTTACCCTCCAGACGATCAGATATGACAAGAGCATGATGAACTGGCTGGAGGAGCGGCGCTACGAGTGGCTCCCTCTGGCCCAGGATGCGCTGGAGAAGATCGTATCAGGCTATACGACGCTGATCTTGAGCGATGATGAGCGAGACTGGTTTGCTAACTATGTCGTCACCAAGCTCAACGCAGCCAAAAATCGTCCCTTCATTCCTATCTACGACCTCAAAAGAATCGCCCCCTTTATCTCCAGGCTCACGACCAACGAAGAGATCGATCTGCTCTTTGATATGCTCAGTATCTCCTATGAGGATCGCTTTTTTGTCTGGTATATCGGGCGTTCTACCTCATCATACGTGCGCATAGCAAAAAGAAGGGATGACAGCTTTTTGTGGATTATGGATGAGGATATGCAAAACAACTTCACCCTCCAATCCTTCGATGATCTTTTGGATATCAAGCTCTTGCAGCTCTTTCGTCTTTTTGAGAAGAGTCTAGAGGCTGCGATTTTTGGGGAGGTGGAGTTTGGATAGTCAGATCTTGATCACCTCCGATTTCGACAGGGTCAAGGAGCGCTTTAGCGCTTCGGAGTATGTGAGGCTCTTTGAAAAAGAGGAGTTTGGCATCGAAGATGCCAAAGCGGTGATCAAAGAGGCCTATGTGAGCGCCAGCCAGCCAAAGAAGCTGATCTTGTTGGCTAACAGATACAATGTCTACGCCCAAAACGCTTTGCTCAAGATCTTGGAAGAGCCCCCTCCCAACGTCTCTTTTGTTCTATGCGCCAGGTCTAAATCCGCATTTTTGCCTACTATTCTCTCAAGACTTCCGGTACACAAGGAGCAAAAGGAGGAGCTGGAGGAGTGGAGGTTTGAGCGCTTCGATCTAGCCAGGCTCTACGATCTCATCCAAGACTCCAAAAATCTCTCCAAGGCCCAAGCCAAAGGGATCCTCAAAGGGCTTTTGCACTACACCATCGACAAAGATCTAGGTCTAGATCCAAGGGAGCTGGACTACTTCGCCAAAGCCAGTGAGCTCATAGAGCTCAACTCCAACATAGCAAATATCTTTATCACTGCTGGGCTGATTATCCTTCGACACCAAAAGAGGCGAAGATGAAAATACGAAGAGTGGGTGATAGAGCCGATATCGCCAGGATCATGAGAGATCTGGATGTGGATAGGCCAGGGATTGAGATCATGGCCCAAAAGGGAAAGATCTACTACTTCTTTATCAAAGACCTCTCCACGGGCGCTGCCAATATCTTAAAACAGGACGCCTTGAGTATCGGTGCCGATCTGGCCATCCCAAAGGGTACCGTCACCTGCCAGCACAAAAGGGTCGATGCCCTGCTCATAGGTACCAAGAAACATATTCAGATCTTGGCCAAGAAGGAGCTTGCCCAGCCCTTTGGTCTCAAGGCTTTGGCCAAGGAGCTAGGACGCTATCTCAAAGAGTCTACTCCACACGCCACCAAGATCATGGGCATCATCAACGCCAACGACGATAGCTTCTATCCAAAGAGCCGCTTTTTGGGCCACAAGGCTTTGGAGGCGATTGAGAGGATGATCGCCGAGGGGGCTGATATTATCGATATAGGGGGGATGAGCAGCAGGCCAGGAAGCGAAGAGATCGATGAGGAGGAGGAGCTGGCCAGAGTAGCGCCTCTTATTGATGCGATCTGTAAAAAGAGCTGGTCGGTGGAGTTTAGTATCGATACCTACCGCCCCTTGGTGGCTAGATACGCTTTAGAAAGAGGCTTTCGCATCCTCAACGACATCACCGCCCTAGAAAACGACGAAGTGGCCCGCATCGCAGCCCAGTTTGGCGCTACGGTGGTGCTCATGCACAAAAAGGGTGATCCAAAGACGATGCAGGTCGATCCATATTATGAGGATGTGGTGCTGGAGGTGAGCCAATTTTTCGAAGAGAGGATCGAGAGGGCCAGATCCTTTGGGATCGAGGAGATCTGGCTAGATCCTGGTATTGGGTTTGGAAAGAGGCTTGAGGACAATATCGCCCTCATTCGTGATCTGCAAGAGTTCAAGAAGTTTGGCTATGATATCTTGGTAGGGGCTAGCAGAAAGTCGATGATCGACAAAATCATCCCATCCAGGGTAGAGGAGCGCCTGCCAGGGACCCTGGCAATCCATCTGGAGGCGGTAGGAAATGGGGCCGATATCGTGCGCTGTCATGATGTCAAGGAGCATAAACAAGCATTGGAGGTAGCAAGGGCGTTGCGATGAGAGAGATAGTTGTGAGCAAAAAAGCGGCCAAGAGTCTTAGGGAGTTTTTCCCATGGGTTTACAAGAGCGATATCCTCACCTCTTTGGAGGGATTTGGTTTGGGAGATATAGTCAGGGCAGTGGATGAGAGCGGAGCCTTTTTGGCGGTGGGCTATATCAACCCCAATAGCACCATCACCCTTCGTGTCCTCTCCTACAAGGATGAGAAGGTCGATGATCGCCATATCCACTCTAAGATCTTGCGAGCCCTGGCCAAGAGGAAGCGCTCGGGTCTTGATACCAATGCCTGTAGGCTCATCCACTCCGAGGCCGATTTTTTGCCAGGACTCATCGTCGATCGCTACGAGGACTATTTGAGTGTGATGTTTTTGACGGTAGGGATCTTGCGTTTCAAAGAGACTATTATCGATTCGCTGCTCAATCTCATCGAACCCAAGGGGATCTATATCCAAGGGGAGAAGAGCGCACTCAAAAAAGAGGGGATCGAGCCCTTTGAGGAGATGGTGGGCCAGATCCCATCCAAGGTGGTAATCGAGGAGCATGGCATCAAATTCTATGTCGATATTCTCAATGCCCAAAAGACCGGATTCTATCTCGATCAGCGCAAAAACAGGAAGATCGTCAGCGACTATATCAAGCAAAAGGATAAGGTCCTGGATTGCTTTAGCAATACCGGGGGATTTGGACTCTACGCCAAGGTACGCAAAAATGCCGATGTACGGCTGGTCGATATCAGCAAGGAGGCTATGGAGATGGCCAAGGAGAACTTCGCCCTTAATGAAGTGACGGGGGAGTTCGTGGTGGCGAATGTCTTTGATTATTTGAGGGAGCTTAGAAGATCTAAAGAGAAGTTTGACTGCATCATTTTGGATCCTCCCTCCTTCGCCAAGAGTAAGAGCAAGCGCTCCTCAGCCCTCAAAGGGTTCAAAGATATCACCGTCAATGCCATGAAGATTTTGGAGCGTGAGGGACATATCGCTCTTTTTTCATGCTCCCACCATATCGGGATGGAGGATCTCAAAAGTGTGGTCAAAGAGGCCGCTAAAGATAACAACAAAGCGGTGGAGATCCAGGAGCTGCTCTATCAGGATATCGATCATCCCTATATTCTCAACAACGAATACTCACTCTATCTCAAGGGGCTCTTGTTCAAATTTGCCGATCTGTAAGGATAGCCATGATCAAAAATTATGACGAGTACAAAGAAGCGGTCGAAAAGCTTAAGCGGTGGGCCTACGCCTACTATGTGCTGGACAATCCGGAAGTCCCCGATGAGGTCTATGACAGGCTCTATCGCGAAGTGGAGGAGTATGAAAAGGCCCATCCAGACCAGATCGACCCCACATCTCCTACCCAGCGTATCGGAGCGGAGCCGGCAAAAGAGTTTAGGAAAATCAGGCACCTCACAAAAATGTGGTCGATGGAGGATGTCTTTGATCAAAAGGAGCTCCATGAGTGGCTTGAGAGGGTCTATAAAAATGTGGGTCGTAGAGATATCCAGTTTTATGTAGAGCCAAAATTCGATGGTGCTAGCCTCAATCTCATCTATGAAAATGGCCTTTTAAGAAGCGCGGCTACCAGAGGCGACGGAGAGGTGGGCGAAGATGTGACGGCCAATGCCAAGACCATCCCCTCCATCCCTTTGGGTATTGACTACAAAGGGCTCATCGAAATAAGAGGGGAGGTGGTGATCCGCAAGGATGACTTTGAGAAGCTCAACCACGAAAGAGCTCTCAAGGGGCTGCCCACCTTCGCCAATCCCAGAAATGCCGCCGCCGGGAGTCTTAGGCAGCTAGATCCCAAGATCACCGCCCAGCGTAAGCTCTACTTCTATCCATGGGGTGTGGGATACAATGAGCTTGATTTTAAGTATCTGCATGAGCTGATGGACTTTGTCTACTCTTTGGGATTTTTGAAACCTTTTAAAAGGGCGATCTGCACAAGCGAAGAGGAGATCCAGCACATCTATGATCAGTTCAAAAAGGAGCGGGATTCCCTGCCTGTGATGCTTGATGGGATGGTGATCAAGGTCGATGAGATCGCTTTGCACGATATTTTGGGCTACACGGTCAAATATCCTAGATGGATGGTGGCTTATAAGTTTCCAGCGGTAGAGAAGATGACGAGGATCAAAGATGTGGTGCCACAAGTGGGACGCACGGGAGTCATCACCCCCGTGGCCATCTTGGAGCCGGTGGAGATCGATGGAGTCATCGTCGAAAGAGCCACACTCCACAACTACGCCGAAATAGAGCGCAAGGATATCCGTATCGGCGATATGGTCATCGTCATACGAAGTGGTGACGTAATCCCAGAGATCACCAAGGTCCTCAAAGAGTATCGCACCGGTAAAGAGAAACCTATCAAGCGTCCTACCAAGTGCCCCGTCTGCGCTCAGCCCGTATTGGATGAGGGGATCCTCATCAAGTGCCAAAATCTCAGCTGTCCCGCCAGGGTGGTCAACTCCATCATCTATTTCGCCTCCAAGCAGTGCTTGGATATTCCAGGCCTTGGAGAAGCTACGGTCAGACTTCTGTATGAAAAGGGGCTGGTGAAGGACGTGGTCGATCTTTTCAAGCTCAAAGTAGAAGATCTTCTCAAGCTCCCTGGATTTGCCAAGAAGAAGGCCCAAAACCTCATCAAGGCGATCCAGAGTGTCAAGGGAGTGGAATGCTGGCGCTTCGTGAATGCTTTGGGGATCGAGCATATCGGTGAGGTGGCTAGCAAGAAGTTGTGTGAGAAGTTTGGGCTTGATTGGTATAAAGTCCCCAAAGAGAAGCTCTATGAGATCGAAGGATTTGGACCGGAGATGGTCAGATCTATCGAGGAGTTTGTCCAGGTCAACAAGGACAAGATCGAGAAGCTCATCCAGATCCTCCAGCCAAAAGTGCCTAAAAAGGAGGAGAAGCAAACACCTCTAAGTGGCAAACGAATTGTCCTTACGGGAGTGATGCGTCTGCCAAGGGAGAAGATCAAGGAGCTCCTGGAGAGTCTTGGGGCCCATGTGAGCGGCAGTGTCTCCAAAAAGACCGATTTCGTCATCTATGGAAAAGATCCGGGCAGCAAATACGACAAGGCAAAGGAGCTGGGCGTGGAGCTGCTGCCAGAGGAGAAGCTGTGGCAGATCCTCAAAGAGGTGGGTATTGAGGCTTGATAGATATCTGTATCAGCGAGGGCTTGTGGATAGCAGATCAAAAGCTAGTTGGCTGATACGATCTGGCAAGGTCAAAGTGGATGGTCGTGTGGTCACCAAGCCTTCCCAGGAAGTAGATGATGTGAGGATAGAGATAGAGGATGATGGATATGTCAGTAGAGCTGCTTATAAGCTCAAAGGATTTTTGGATGGGGAGCACAATCTCATAGAGGGCAGGCGGATTTTGGATGTGGGAGCTTCTACCGGGGGATTTACCCAGGTACTTTTGGAGCGTGGTGCCAAAGAGGTGGTGGCCTTGGATGTAGGGACCGATCAGCTCCACCCCTCTTTGCGAAGCGATCCAAGAGTGGTGGATATGAGCCCGGTGGATATTCGTACCTTTAAGGCTTCCCCCTTTGATCTGGTGACCTGTGACGTAAGCTTCATATCCTTGTTGAAGATCATCGAAGATCTCCATCGCTTGGCCAAAGAAGATCTCATTTTGCTCTTCAAGCCCCAGTTTGAGGTAGGCAAGGAGGTCAGAAGGGATGCAAA
Source organism: Campylobacterota bacterium (assembly GCA_009659895.1). Lineage (GTDB taxonomy): Bacteria > Campylobacterota > Campylobacteria > Campylobacterales > Nitratiruptoraceae > Nitratiruptor. The sequence goes on along the minus strand of PUXX01000021.1, from coordinate 18,943 downwards.
AGGGGTAGTCCAAGATCAAAGAGCCATACAAGAGGCTATGGAGCGCTTTGAAAACAGAGCCAAGGAGCTAGGATGGGAGCTGCGCAAAAAGGAGCCGGCCAAAATCAGCGGAAAAGAGGGGAACCTTGAGTGGGTCTACTGGTATAAAAAGGGTTGATACGATAGCTATCGGAGCCTTCGATGGGATGCATCTGGGTCATCAGGCCCTCTTTGAGAGGCTAGGACCACATGGAGCGGTGGTGGTGATCGATAAGGGCCACTCCACGCTCACGCCAGGCAGAAGTCGCTGCCGATATCTCTCCTATCCATGCTATTTTTTGAAATTAGAAGAGATCAAAGATCTGGATGCTCAAGGTTTCGCTCATCTTTTACGGGAGCTTTTTCCCGATCTGCGACGGGTGGTGGTCGGATATGACTTCGCCTTTGGCAAGGATCGACGCTTCCGTCCCAAAGATCTTGAGCCCTTTTTTGAAGTAGAGGTGGTCGATGAGGTCAGGGTCGATGAGATCTCTATCCATTCTCGCACCATTCGCCAGCTCCTGCTCCAGGGCAAAGTGGCCCAGGCAGCCAGGCTGCTGGGACGCTACTATAGTGTAGAGGGCTCTGTGATCAAAGGCCAAGGAATCGGATCAAAAGAGCTTGTCCCTACGCTCAATCTCAAAATCGACCGCTATCTCTTGCCAAAGGAGGGGGTCTACGCTACCTTTGCCATCGTCGATGGGCGCTGCTATAAAAGTGTCACGTTCATAGGCAAGAGACTCTCTACCGACCAGGCATATAGTGTAGAGACCCATATCATAGGAGCCAAGATCTTTAGTGCCCAAAGAGTTCGTATAATTTTTGTACAATTTCTAAGACCAAACAGAGTCTATAAGAGATTGCAAGATCTCAAAAAACAGATAGAGCACGATATCAAAAAAGCGAAAGAGGTGTTGGATGAAGAGGTTGTTATGGATTATCTTGGCGTTGACGGTGCTCTTTGCAAAAGAGCACACTAATGAGCTCATCTTCGAAGAGTCCCCCTATCTTCGTCAGCATGCCCACAATCCCGTCAATTGGCTTCCTTGGGGGCCAAAAGCTTTTGAGAAGGCCAAAAAGGAGCATAAGCCCATTTTCTTGTCCATAGGATACTCCACATGCCACTGGTGCCATGTGATGGAGCGAGAATCCTTTGAGAACGAGGAGATCGCCAAGCTGATCAATGACAACTTCATCCCTATTAAAGTGGACAAAGAGGAGAGGCCAGATCTAGACAGATACTACCAAACAGTCTATGAGGTGATGCATCAAAGAAGCGGTGGGTGGCCTTTGACCATTATCATGACCGAAGATAAAAAGCCCTTTTTTAGCGCTACCTATATTCCACCAGAGGATGGCTACGGGGTCAAGGGGCTCAAAACGATCTTGCCTGTTTTGGCCAAAGCCTACAAAGAGCAAAGAGCCTATTTGCAAAAAAGGGGCGAAGCGGTGCTCAAGATGGTGGATGAGAGGCTCAATGCCCGTTATGTGCCGGTACAGCTGGATATGGGGCTAGCTCAAAAGGCTCTCCAAGAGCTCAAGGAGCGCTACGATCCAATATACGGCGGCTTTAGCAAAAAGATCAAATTTCCTCAGCCTTCGACCATAGAGCTGCTTTTGGATATCTACTTGATCACCAAAGAGAAAGAGGCTTTGGATATGGCACTGATGACCTTGACCAAGATGGCCAAAGGGGGGATATACGATCAGATCGAGGGGGGCTTTTTCCGCTACACCACCGATCGCAAGTGGCAGATTCCCCACTTTGAGAAGATGCTCTACACCAATGCAGAGCTCATCAGAGTCTATACCAAAGCCTATACTATTACCAAAGATCCCCTCTATGCCAAAGTGGTTCAAGAGACTATCGATCAGATCGATAGACGTTTTGGTGCCGGGGGGCTGTACTTTAGCGCAAGCGATGCCGACAGTGGCGAAGAGGAGGGGGGATACTTCCTCTTTGAATACCAAAAGAGCTATGAGTATCTCAAAAAAGCGGGTATCAAAGATCCAAAGAGCCAATTGGCCAAACTAGGCATCACCCCAGATGGGACCTTTGATGGTCAAGCCTCCAATCCCACTCTCATCCAAGCTCCCGATCCAAAAGTGGTGGAGCTTTTGCGCCGGATGCGCCAAGAAAGACCCTACCCATTTATCGACAAGAAGGTCATAGCAGCCTGGAACGCCATGTATATCGAAGCCAAGCTTCACGCTTTTGTATTGCAAGATCGCTATAAAAAAGAGGCTCTAGCTTCACTAGATAGACTGCTCCAGAGCTTAGCACACAATGGACTCCACCATCAAAAATATCTGGACAACCCCGCGAAGCTAGATGGCATGCTAGAGGACTACGCATATATGATCAAGGCCTTGACCAAAGCCTATGAAGTGAGCCTGCAGCCACGCTATCTCACGAAGGCAAAGGAGCTTTTCGATGAGGCCAGAGGTGCTCTTTTTGACAAAGGGGTCTGGTACTTTAGCCGCACCGATCACAATCTGAGCGCCCCTTTGGATGATAGCTACTACAGTAGCGCATTAGGTACTTTGTATCATGCTATGCTCGATCTAGCTATCTTGCTAGAAGATCCCAAGATCTATCGCTTCGCCAAAAAAAGTATCGATGAGAAATCCGCACTGATCTTTCACTCCCCAGCATCCTTCCCCACTGCCACCAGGGCGGTCTTTCGTCTAAAAATCGGCGATGTGATGATCAAAGCCCCAAAAGAGTCTTTGCAAAAAGTGCTAGTCAAGATCCCTTTTATCTCCTATCCTTATCTCCATGATAAAGTAAGCGATACAAAAGGATTCATGGCCTGTACGATCGATAGCTGTTTTGCTTCCGGGGCAGATTTTGAGCATATCGTGGACAAGATCGAGGAGCGATTAAGACCAAAAGCGTCCATAGGATGGGGTGATGGCAAAAGATAGACTCTTTGCCAGGCCGATTGGCAAGCAGTTTGAGTTCGATGAGGAGGTGGCCAGTGTCTTTGACGATATGATCGAGCGAAGTGTCCCCTTTTACAAAGAGAACAAAGCCTTGGTGATCGATCTGCTGATCAAAAATCTCCCAAAAGGTGCCAGGCTCTACGATCTTGGCTCTTCTACTGGCTCTTTGCTGATCGATCTGGCTTTGCGTAGGGAGGATCTAAAGCTTATTGGCCTGGACAACTCCGATGCCATGATAAAAAGATCCCAAAAAAAGGCCAAGGCCTACGGTGTCGAAGTCCAGTTTGTCCACGCAGATATATTGGAATATCCTTTTTTGGAGGCCGATGCCTTCGTGGCCAACTATACGCTTCAGTTCGTACGACCGCTCAAAAGGGAGAGATTTGTGGCAACACTCCATAATAGACTCAAAGATGGGGGGATCTTCATCTTTAGCGAAAAGGTAATCAGCGAAGACAAAAGGCTCAACAAACAGCTTATCGATATCTATTATGACTTCAAAAAGGCCCAGGGCTACAGTGATTTTGAGATAGCCCAAAAAAGAGAGGCCCTGGAGAATGTCTTGGTCCCTTTTAGCCTCCAGGAGAATATGGAGATGATCAAAAATGCCGGTTTTAGCTATGTAGAGCCCATCTTTCGCTGGGCCAACTTTGCTACCTTTTTTGCCAGGAAGTAGCCTATCCTTTGCGCTCTAAAAGCTCTTGGATGAAGGAGCGCAGATCCTCATAGACAAAAAACTCCCGAAAATCCTCGATCTTCCCACCACTTGCGTTTGGGTGGCCACCGCCTCCAGCTATCATTTGAGCCATTTTGCTCACGTCCATTTTGTTATCGGCTCTAAGACTAAAGGTCCCTCTTGGGCTGACATTCATGAAAAAGTGAAAATCTGGATTGGCTTTTAAAAAGGCGTTGCCCACGATAGAGCTATTTTGAATACCGTAGGTGAGGATCCCTTTGTACTCTTGAAAAGAGATACTCATACGCTCCTTTTGAGAGGCTAGGAGTTTGAGGATGTGGGCTGTAAGGAGGTTGTCCAACGTATCGGCACCATCTTGGAGGAAGTGGGCCTTTTTGATCTTGCATAGATCATCGTCCAGGGCGATATGACCGTCTGGTCGCTCCAAATATGGCAGAGCGCTTTGGAGCATGGCGTGTTTGTAGGCTATGGAGTCTTCGTTGAAGGTGTAGCGATTGATCTCCTTGGCCTCATCCACCAGCCGCATCAGCACTTTGCCAAATTCAAAGAGCCGATCTTCTTGAAGCCAGATATCCACGGCGTTGACCGCCCTTACAAGAGGCTCTAGATGGGTTATGCTCTCTTTTTTGAATCGCTCAAAGGTGATCAAGGAGGCCGATTTGGTCACATCCAGATGGTACCATCCATAGCCCAAAGAGGTCTCTAGTCCAGAGGCGTGGTGATCTAGGAGCATGAGCTCCACGCTCTCAAGCTTTTTGATCTTTTGATCGAGATAGCTAGCTTCATGGTCGTTGAGGTTGAGATCGGTGATGAGAAAGAGGGAGGGCTCTTGCTCTTGTGCGATGAGATCTAGGATCTGATCGATACGCACTTGCACCTCTTCTCCATAGTTGGCGTTAAAAAAGCGCCCCTGGGGGTAGAGCTGTTTTGTGATGTATTGGCAGGTATAGCCATCCAGGTCGGTATGTGAGAGATGATAAAATGCCATTGCTACTCCATGATATCTTTGAGGCTAAGCTCTTGCAAAAAGGTGTCGACCTTCGTTTGAAGTCTGTTCAAAAAGGGCCAGAGTGTACAAAAGTCCCCTTGATTGCTAGGACAGCAGGCTTGATCCGGGGCGCAGTCGAAGATGGCTACCCCCCGCCCCTCAGCTGCGTCGGTGATCTCTTTGATGGAGATATTGTGAGCGGGGCGTGCCAGCATGAATCCTCCTGTCGCTCCTTTGTAGGAGACCAAGATCTTCTTTTTGGCCAGATTTTGCAAGATCTTGGCCAAAAAACTTCGTGAGATATTGAGCCTTTTTGAGAGATAGTCGGTACCCAAGGGCTTGTTCTCTTTTGCGATGATCACCAGCGCCAAAAGAGCATATTCCGTGGCTCGTGTAAATAGCATCCATAGGCCTTTATATTCTTTTTTGAAATTATACTAAATTTATCCTATTTATAGGGTGATTTCTCTTGAGTTTTGCAAATGAGACTTTTTTAGCTATAATTGCCATTCACAAAATTTAGACCAATCAGGAGGCTATCATGGCTTTGGATTCGGCGAAGAAGCAGGAGATCATCTCCAAATTCGCAGAGCATGAAGGTGACACAGGCAGTCCGGCGGTTCAGATCGCCCTTCTTAGCGAGAGGATCAACTATCTTACCGAGCATCTCAAAGAGCACAAAAAAGATCACTCATCCAGACTTGGTCTTTTGAAGCTTGTAGGACAGAGAAAGAGACTTCTACGATACCTCAAGAAAAAAGATTACGACAAATATACTCAAGTGATCAAAGAGCTAGGAATTAGAGGGTAACCTCTTCTTCCTCCCCATTTTCTTCATCAATATTTTTCCCTAAAATCCATTGCTGTTTTTCCTTTTGATCTTTCCTTCAGATCTGGATATATCGCTGCCATTTTTGTCAGCTAACCCATTGAGCTTAATAAACTTGACACTACTTCACTCAATATTGTATAATATCCTCAGCAAAAGGAAGAGGTGAGTGCTAAATGCAAAAGAGGCATATCGTCTTAGAGGGTGTGATCGAGGAGTATCTCAAGACGCAAGAGCCGGTAAGCTCAAAGCAGCTTCAAGAGCATCTGCCCATCACGCTCTCAAGTGCGACGATACGCTACTATTTCAAGCAACTGACCCAAAATGGCTATCTCCAAAAGCGCCATATCAGCAGTGGACGCATTCCTAGCCAAAAATCTTTGCGCCAATACTGGAGGGCACGTCTTAGGAAGCGGACCTTTCGTCTGCGCTCCTTTCCAGATCTTGAGGCCCTAGCAGACCGCTATGAAGTGGTATGTGAGTATAGTCGCTACAAAAGGGCTCCTCTTCAAGAGGTGCAAAATTACGACAATCGCTTTTTGGTCGTGGTATTTGGTGACGAGGAGCTCATTTTAGCGTATAATGAAAAGGTGGAAAAGTTTCTTGACTCGCTGGTGGGCAAAGAGGCTTTGGATGTGGCCGAACACTGTATGAGTGTAGGGCTGATGGCCGCAGGCCAAAAGATCAAATCCTTCGCTACGGAGGAGTTTGAGCTCTACAATCTTGAAGAGCTGCTGAGGCTAGGAGTGGCAGATAGTAGCTGGGCGAAGGCCAATCTAGTCGATATTGTCAAGGGTCGCAGGCTCGCTTGGGAGAAGCCTGGGCTCAGATTTGAGGGAAAGTACCTAAGCTACAAATTTTTCGTCATAAGCGAGAAGAGGGCTGAGGTATTGTTGCTAGGAGAGTTGCACAAAGATTACTGCGCCTTTTTGAAAAATCTAGACAAGGAGTGAACCATGGCACAAAAAAAACAGAGCCAAAAAGAGCACAAAGAGCAGCAAAAACACTCTTGCGAGGAGCTAGAGCAAAAGCTCCAGGAGTGTCAAGAGCAGCTTAAGGAGTGGGAAGAGAAGTATCTAAGAGTCCATGCCGATTTTGAAAATACCAAAAAGCGCTTGGAGCGAGAGAAGATCCAAGCCATCGAGTATGCGCTGGAGAAATTCGCCCAAGATCTTTTGCCAGCCCTTGATAGTCTTGATATGGCTTTGGCGGTGGTGAGCAATGAAAACCTCAACGCCGAAGAGGCGGTCGAGGAGCTCAAAAAAGGGATCGAGCTTACCATCGATCAATTTATCAAAGCCTTCAAAAAGAACGGCATCGAAGTGATCGAGATCGAAGAGGGAGGAGAGTTCAATCCTCATCTTCACGAAGCGATCCTTCAAGTGGATGATGCTAAGAAGAACGCGGGAGAGATCGTCCAGGTCATCCAAAAAGGATACAAATACAAAGAGCGTATCTTGCGGCCTGCCAAAGTAAGCGTCGCCAAATAGTGCAACTTTGGTAGCAGATATTTTGAGCCAAAATAACTATAATTTCGAAAAACAGCAAAAGGAGTGACAATGAGCAAAGTATTGGGTATAGACTTAGGGACAACAAACTCATGTATGGCGATTTATGAGGGGAAAGAGGCGAAGGTGATCCCCAACAAAGAGGGGAAAAACACCACACCATCTGTCGTGGCTTTTACCGACAAAGGTGAAGTGCTAGTAGGTGATCCTGCCAAGCGACAGATGATCACCAACCCAGAGCGCACCATCTACAGCGTCAAGCGAATCATGGGGATGATGTGTAACGAGCCCCAGGCCCAAGAGGCCAAGAAGCGCCTTCCATACAAGATCGTCGATCGAAATGGTGCATGTGCGGTAGAGGTGGACGGCAAGGTCTACACTCCACAAGAGATCAGTGCCAAGATCTTGATGAAGCTCAAAGAGGACGCCGAAGCCTATCTTGGCCAAGAGATCACCGAAGCGGTCATTACCGTGCCTGCCTATTTCAACGACGCTCAAAGAAAGGCGACGAAAGAGGCTGGAACGATTGCGGGGCTCAATGTCCTTCGGATTATCAACGAACCGACCGCGGCGGCACTTGCCTATGGTCTTGATAAGAAAAAGGCCGAAAAAATCGTCGTCTACGATCTTGGTGGTGGTACATTTGACGTTACTATCCTAGAGACCGGTGACAATGTGGTCGAGGTATTGGCGACCGGCGGTGACGCTTTCTTGGGTGGAGACGACTTTGACAACAGAATCATCGACTGGCTTGTCGAAGAGTTCAAAAAAGAGACCGGTATTGATCTCAAACAAGACATCATGGCGCTCCAGCGACTCAAAGAGGCAGCCGAAAACGCCAAAAAAGAGCTCAGCTCTGCGATGGAGACCGAGATCAACCTGCCTTTTATCACAGCCGATCAGACCGGTCCGAAGCACCTGGTCAAAAAGCTCACCAGAGCGAAGTTTGAAAGCCTCATCGAAGATCTCGTGGACAAGACCATCGAGATCGCGGCCAATGTCCTCAAAGACTCCGGTCTTAGCAAAGAGGAGGTCAATGAGGTGATCTTGGTAGGTGGAAGTACGAGAATTCCACTTGTGCAAAGAAAAGTCAAAGAGTTCTTTGGCAAAGAGCCCAACAAGTCCGTCAACCCTGACGAAGTGGTGGCTATCGGTGCTGCTATCCAAGGAGCGGTCCTCAAGGGTGATGTCAAAGACGTACTCTTGCTCGATGTCACACCTCTTAGCTTGGGTATCGAGACTCTTGGTGGTGTCATGACCAAGATCATCGAAAAAGGGACTACGATTCCTGTGAAGAAGACCCAGATCTTTAGCACTGCCGAGGATAATCAGCCGGCGGTCACCATCCACGTGCTCCAAGGTGAGCGTGAGATGGCCAAAGACAACAAATCACTGGGTCAATTCACACTTGAAGGGATCCCACCGGCTCCTAGAGGTGTGCCTCAAATTGAAGTGACCTTCGATATCGACGCCAACGGTATCTTGACCGTGAGCGCCAAAGACAAGGCGACCGGTAAAGAGCAAGAGATCAAGATCACAGGATCGAGCGGGCTAAGCGAAGAGGAGATCCAAAAGATGATCCAAGAAGCCGAAGCCCACAAAGAAGAGGACAAGAAACGACGTGAGCTTATCGAAGCCCGCAACCAAGCCGATGCGCTTGCCTATCAGACCGAAAAGAGCCTCAAAGAGGTGGGCGATGCTATCAGCGCCGAAGATAGAGCGGCGATTGAGGCTGCTTTGAACGATCTCAAAGAGACGCTCAAAGATGAAAACGCCACCAAAGAGCAGATCGAGGCCAAAGTCCAGGCGCTTACGCAAGTAAGTCACAAGCTTGCCGAAGCGATGTACAAAAAAGAGCAAGGCGGTGAGGCTGGCGGTGGCGCCTCTTCGGATCAGAACAAAAAGAGTGGCGGTGACGACGAAGTCATCGATGCGGAAGTCGAATAACGCTTCAGGGGGCTGTAGCCCCCAAACTCTTTCCCATCCTTTTGATCCCATCATCGACAATGACTCCAAGGTCCTCATATTAGGGACTTTTCCCAGTGTCAAATCTTTTGAGAAGAGTTTTTATTACGCCCATCCCCAAAATCAGTTTTGGAGGCTTTTAGCATCCCTTTTTGATGAGGAGACTCCTAAAAGTATCGATCAAAAGATCTCTTTTTTACGCAGACACAGGATCGCCTTATGGGATATGGTCAAGGGGTGCAGCCGCCAAAACTCACTAGATAGCTCCCTTAAAAATATCCAGATCAACGATATCGAAGGACTCTTGAAAAAGTATCCCAATATCGAAGCGATCTTCTTTACCGGAAGAAAGTCTCAAGAACTCTTTGAGCGAAACTTTCACCATCTTCAGATTCCAAGACACTATCTCCTCTCACCCTCACCAGCTTTCCAAAAGGTCTCGTTTGAGGAAAAGAGGGCCCAGTGGTCCATTTTAAAAGATTTTTTACGATAATTTCGTTACAATCTAGCTAAATCACAATTTGTAATATGAGGGGTTTACGATGCTAAAGAGTCTCCTAGCGGCCATTACCGCTTTTTTTGTAAGTTTCACCCAGCCTACTGCCTATGGACCATCTTCGGCCAAAGGTGCTGATAGCGCCACAGCCCAGGAGCGATCATATTTTTCCTATGTAGATGAGTACACCGTCCAAGGACAGCTCTATGTAGGAGAAAATGAGGGGATCAGTACAGATCTAGCCTCAAAGCGCTATTATCTTCAGATAGAGCAGATCGATGCTGGAAGCTGCCTGGTCCAGGACTCCACGCTCTTTGAGCTCAACGACATTACCGATAGGAACTATCTGCCATTTACCATCACCTTCGCCACACCCAGATGTATGGTCCAGACCATCGTCGTCAGTGGCAAGAAGCTCATGGTCAATAAAGTGGGAGAGTACAGCAGCACCAAGAGCCAGGAGTTTGGGCCGGTGACATTGACCAATATGACCAAGCAGGAGAACTTCTTCATTTCCTTAACACCCAAGGACCACTCCGACAAGATCAAGCAAAACGCCACTAAGAGTGTGATCTACAAGATCACCGACCCATCTGGAGCTCAGATCCCCTCATCCAAGATCAAGAGTATCATCATACGTACCCTAGATAGCGACAAGATTTTGATTTTAGACCCTCAGCGAAAACCGGTCTATGAGCTTGTGGTGGACAACCCAAGCGGCTATGGAGAGTTTGATGTACTGAGCAAAAACAGGCCCGGTCCCGCGCCTGTGGAGATAGAGGTGAGTATCGCTTCTACCCCTTTTGATATCGTCAAGCGGGCTACCTATACCTTCTATGTAGAGAAGCCGCCGGTTGAGTTTTATGATGTTGCTTTAAGTTTCGATCAAAAGAGACTCCGACCCCAAAGAGCGGCTGCTGTTAACTACCAGATCTTGATCAATGGCGAAGTGGCCCCACAAGATCAGATCCAAAAGGTCATCTTCGAGGCCCAAAACGGCTACTTGATCAAAAACACCCAAGAGAAGGTCAAGAGATTGGAGTTGGATGATCTTGAGAGTGCAGGAATGGTCTATGTGGAGGCTTTGAGTGGCGTAAATACCTTCTCTTTGGTCATGAGTGTCGATTTTGTCAACGGTATCCACAAAGAGGCCAAACTCCTCATACCGGTAGCCGATATTCCTATAGGAAAATTTGTCATCGCCTATGTAGGGACAGAGTATGACAAAGCCACAGGCCTCTTTATCGATACCTACTCTGTCCATACCGACAATTTTGAGCTTTTCAACTCAAAAGTACGCATCGGCGTGCTCAATCCAAAGATCTTATACGAAGAGGTCTACTACGACACCTTCTTGAGTGGAGCTCTAGATCAGAGCAATCCATACATCTACTACGAAGATATCTATACCGAGCCCTATACGGGAGTGCTAGAGCGCTTTGTGGACAAGACGCTCTTCAAGACCCAAAGATTCGATCTTTTGGAGGTAACTCCAAGCGTGGACAAAGTGATGATCTTGCCAAACAAGATGAAACCAAACACTGACAAGACCATTTTGGGGCTTTGGGATGTGGTAGAGGTGCTCACAAGTGACTCTTTGGTCTTGAAGCAGCGATATGATGGGCCCAAAAAGGATCGACTCAGCTTCGTGATCGGCAATGAGACCAGATACGATCCTACAAGAGATACGATTGCCATGGTCTTTTTGGATAGGCGTGATGGGATCTATCAACTCAGCAACGAAGGGGAGACCACTTTTAGACTCTACTATCCATCCTTTTTTGCGGGCAAAGATCTCTTCTTTTCCGTCACGACCGGTGAGGGCAAAGATCGCATAGGCAACTCTTTCAAAAGGACTCTTACCGGTACCAATCTCATTGGCAGCGAAATGGATAGTTGTGCTAGTGAGCTTTGTGTCTACAAGGTCAAGATCACCTTTGAGGATACACCCAGAAAGTATCAGTACGCAAACTTCGCTAGACACTGCAAAGTCGATGGCAAGCTTGCAAAGCCATTGAAGTTTACCTCCACTTTGGAGTACTACCGGGCTGGATGTAGCGGATCGAAGTATCTGCAAAAGACCGATGCCAATGGGGACTATATCCTTTGCGTCTGGCCGATGCGAACCCAAGCGGAGGCAAACGCCACCACGCCACCAGAATATGAACAGATCAATATTGAGTGCGAGTATACCGTCGCCGAGGAGTTTCCCTACTAAGCCTGGGAGGCGACGGCTCCAAGGATGAAAAAAGCGCCGATAGAGAGTATCGGCGCGAAAATGTAGATGATTTTTCGAACTTTTCCATATAGATAGAGATAGTAGTATCCCCAGCTAAAGATAAGCAGCAGAATATGGGCCAAAAAGAGGGGCATATAGACTCTGGTATATTTGCTAAATCCTGTCGCAAATATCAAAAAGAGCAGCAGCCCCACGTCGATGAAAAACTTCCTTCTATCACCTTCGTAATCTTTGTAGATCTTGTAAAAGGCTGCTAGAAACAGTACCACAAGAAGGGCTATAAGTTTGCTCATTTGAGATACTCCTTGAAGTGTGTCATGAATTTGCTAAGTTTTGGCGCGATGACTGCCTGGCAGTAGGGCTGATGGGGATTGCGATCGAAGTAGTCTTGATGGTAGGCTTCCGCTTCGTAAAACTCTCCCGGATCTTCGATGGTGGTGACGATTTTGTCGTCGAAGTAGGGATTGAGCTCTTGGATGACTTTTTGGGCCGTGGCTCTTTGCTCTTCGTCTAAAGGAAAGATGGCCGAACGATACTGAGTTCCGACATCCGCTCCTTGGCGGTTGAGCTGGGTGGGATCGTGGACGGCGAAGAAGATTTTAAGAAGCTCCTCGTAGCTTATTGCTTTTGGATCGAACTCTATCTTCACCGCTTCGGCACATTTTGTAGTGCCGGTGCAGACCTGCTCGTAGGTCGGATTTGGGTGTTTGCATCCAGCATACCCGCTGGTCACTTTTTTGACACCTTTGATGCGCTTGAATATCGCCTCCAAGCACCAAAAGCAGCCGCCTGCGACAATCATCTCATCTCTCATCGAGTCTCCTTACGATCTCCTCACACTCTTTGGCGTTGGCGAAGCAGCTTTTTCTATCGCAAAGCAAAAGCTCCTCGTGCTCCTCGGCTTTGAGAAGGACGAAGGGGTAGCGCACGAAATCTATCTTGGTAGTGCAAAGGGCCAGATCCCGCCCTTTGACGATGCGATCTTCGTAGACGAAGCGGAGCACGTCTTCGACGAACTTGGCGCTCCAGGGCATGGAGCGGTAGATCTTTTCGCTATAGAATTCGATGGTGTCGAAACTAAATTTGATATATTTCTCATGGACCAGTACTCCTAGGCTAAGCATCGCGTCCACGATGGTGGCCGCGCTGCTGGGATAGCTGGTGTCGGTCTGCTCGGCTTCGGTGAAGATCTCCCCTTTGCTAAAATACCACCGCCCCATATCGTAAAATTCAGTCAAAGCGTCGTTGACGATGAGATTGGCTTTGGCAAGATACTCTTCGTTGAGCGTCGTTTTGTAGGCTTCCAAAAGGGCGGTGGCCAAATAGGCGTAATCTTCCAAAAAGGCTTTGATCTTTGGCTCTTTGTCGATGAGAGCGGAGTGGTAGAGGTGCTCGTTTGGATACATCTTCTCCAGCAGTTTGTCCATAGACTCCTCAGCCGCCTCGAAGTAGCGGTTGTCGATCCTAGCAGCCATGTAGAGGGATTTGATCATCATGGCATTCCAGCTGGTGATGATCTTTTTGTCGATGAAGGGATAACATCGCTTCTGCCGGATCTCCTTGAGGCTCTCGATGGCTTTTTTGCTCGTTTCGCACAAAAAGATATCTTCGCTTCTTGGGATGTTCTTGCCATCGAAGTTGCCTTCTTTCGTGATCTGAAGCTTCGATAGGACCTTTTGGATCTCCTCGTCGCTAAATCCGTCCTCTTTGAGTTTTTGGACCACTTCGTCGTAGTCGTAGACGAAATATTTTCCCTCCTCGCCCTCGCTGTCGGCGTCGCTGGCACTAAAGAAGAGGCCGTTTTGGCTCATGTAGCGGGTGATGAAGTCGGCTATCTCGAAGGCTATCTCTTTGAAAAACTCATCCTTCGTGGTGTGGTAGGCTTTGAGGTAGCTCTCCATGAGCAGGGCGTTGTCGTAGGCCATCTTCTCAAAATGGGGTACGAGCCACTTTTCATCTACGCTATAGCGACAAAATCCTCCGTCTATGAGGTCTCTTAGCCCTCCTTTGGCCATGTTTTTGAGGCTGTTCTTGGCCATCTCCAAAGCATCCTTGTCGCCGGTGAGGCGATGGATGGCCAAGAGGGTATTGATGATGGAGGCGTGAGGGAACTTGGGCTTGGAGCCAAATCCTCCGTGGACTGGATCGTAGAACTTCTTCGCAGCTTCGACGAACTTTTGGGCGATGCTTTCGTCGAAGCGGACCGCTTTTGTCGGGTTGGTAGGACGCATGAACTTTTCGATCTCCTTTGCTTGCTGGACAATCTCTTGAGGGTTTTTTCGCAAGACTTCTACGATGTTCTTGAGAAGCTGTATGAAGCCGGGCATGCCGTATTTGGGCTCCAAGGGGATATAGGTGCCGGCGAAAAATGGTTTTTTGTCCGGCGTCATGAAGATGGAGAGGGGCCATCCGCCGGGGCGTTGGTTGAGGAGCTGATAGACCTCTTGGTAGTATTTGTCCACGTCGGGGCGCTCCTCCTTGTCCACTTTGACGCTGACGAAGTGCTCGTTGAGCAGCTTCGCCGCCTCTTCGTTTTCGAAGACCTCCTTCTCCATCACGTGGCACCAGTGGCAGCTGCTGTATCCGATGGACAAAAAGATCGGCTTGTTCTCTTTTTTCGCTTTTTCAAACGCCTCGTCCCCCCACGGATACCACTCGACGGGGTTGTCTTTGTGCTGTTGGAGGTAGGGGGATTGTTCGTTTTTTAGTCTGTTTGCCATAAATTTTTCCTTTACTGCGCTTTCTTTACAAATCATAAACCCTTTTGGGTTAAAATATAGCCAAAGTGAAAAATTAAATCAAGGATGGCAGATGCGAGTGGTGATAGCACTTTTTATGAGTATGATCTATCTTTTTGGTTTTGGCTTCGTGGATGAGATGCCAAAGATCGTACCGGTGGAGAAAGCCTACAAGCCCTCCGTAGAGCTCAAAAAAGACGGGGTCCGGGTGAGTATCCAGATGGCGGACAAGGTCTATGTCTACAAAGACAAAATAGAACTCCTTGCGAACCAAAAGCCAATCGATATCCGGCCCTATCTTCCAAAGCCGATGATTTTGCACGGTGATGAGGTGTACGAGGGCAATCTCAGCTTCAAGGTGCCTCTTGAAGTCTTGCCAAAAGAGGTGACCCTCACCCTCAAGTACCAGGGCTGCAACGAGGTCGGCATCTGCTATCCCCCGCAAAAAAAGGAGTTTCGTCTCACCATACCGACTTCACAAAAAGTGGAAAATGAGCCTAAGAAGATGAGCGAGGAGGAGGCGATCGCTTCGACGCTGAAAAATAGGTCGATCTGGATCGTGCTGATGACCTTTTTCGGATTTGGGCTGCTTCTTGCTTTGACTCCTTGTATCTTTCCGATGATTCCGATTCTCTCATCCTTGATCGTCGGCGCTAAAGATATGAACACCAAAAAGGCCTTCATCTACTCCCTCGTCTATGTCTTGGCGATGTCGGTGACCTATACGATAGCCGGGGTCCTCGCCGGGCTCTTTGGGGCCAATCTCCAAGCCGCCTTTCAAAATCCCATCGCCATCGTGCTTTTTGCGGCGATTTTCGTGGCGCTGGCTTTGAGTATGTTCGGCTTTTATGAAATAGGCCTGCCAGCTTCCATCCAGACCCGACTGGCCAAAAAGAGCGATGAGGCCGGAAGCAAGGGAGGACTCATCGGCGTGGCTATCATGGGGTTTTTGTCGGCTCTTATCGTGGGGCCTTGTGTGGCTCCGCCCCTTGCGGGAGCGTTGGTCTATATCGGCCAGACGGGAGACGCGCTCCTTGGGGGGCTGGCGCTCTTTGCCATGAGTCTTGGGATGGGGATGCCTCTGATTTTGGTGGGCGTGGGAGCGGGCAGATTCATGCCCAAACCCGGCGGCTGGATGGAGGCGGTGAGCCGCGTTTTTGGTGTGGTGATGCTTGGCGTAGCTATCTGGATGCTCGAGCGCATCCTCCCACCTGGGATCGCTTTGATGCTCTGGGCGGCTCTATTTATCTTCAGCGCCGTTTACTTGAGAGCCTTGGAGGGGATTGAGCCAGGTGCGCACTGGTTTGCCTACTTTAAAAAGAGTGTTGGTATAATACTCTTTATCTACGGGATCTTTTTGATGATCGGGAGCGTCACGGGAGCTACAAGCCTTTTGGATCCTTTAAAGGTATTGAAAAAAGGCGGGATCGCACAGGTGCAGGAGAGGGAGCTCTTTCGCTCCGTAAACGATCTGGAGGAGTTCAAGAAGATCTTGGCCTCTTCGAATAAGCCGGTCCTTTTGGATATCACCGCCAAATGGTGCGCCAGCTGTAAAGAGCTCGAAGAGAATACCTTTAGTGATCCCAGGGTCCAAGAAGCTCTTAAGGATTTCCGGGCGCTGCGTCTGGACGTGACGGACAACAGCCGAGCGGATAAGGAGTTTTTGAAAGCTTTCGGGCTCTACGGTCCACCGGCGATTCTGTTCTTCGACAAGGAGGGTGAAGAGATCAAGAGCTTGCGGGTGGTGGGCTATAAAGATCCGGAGGCGTTTTTGCGCATACTCAAAGAGGCGAAGGAGCGGTTTCGATGAGATTTTTGTTATGGATAGTGGTAGTGACGGCGCTTTTCGCCGCCGGATTTGACTGGGTGAGAGACTACGACCAGGCCCTAAAACTGGCAAAAGAGAAAAACAGGCCGATAATGGTGATGATAAGCCAAAAAGATTGCCCCACCTGCGAATATATGGAAGATGTGGCTTTTGAGGACGATGATCTCATAGACTTCGTCGAGCACAACTTCATCCCTCTCAAGCTCGATCTCAAAGAGGCCAAAAAGCTTGGCTTCAAAGCCTACGGCACGCCCACGTTCTACTTTCTTCGATCTGATGGCTCCAAGATCACCAGGGCGTTGGTAGGGGGCGCGACGGCGAAGGTCTTTTTGCAAAAGCTCCATGAGATAAAGGGGATGTATGGTCGTTAAGAACGCGAGGATCGTGACGTTTGACAAAGAGTACGAGGGGGACATTCTCATAAAAGATGGCCTTATCCAGGCGATCGGCAGAGGGTTCGATGATGAGGAGGTGGTGGACGCCGCTGGGCGCTATGTGCTTCCTGGTCTCATCGATCTTGGTGTGCGCCCGCTGGATGATAGGATCAACAGCACCAATCTTGAGCGCCTTTCAAACAGCGCCCAAAGAGGCGGGGTGACGAGCATAGGACTCCTTCCCGACACCAACCCGCCCATCAACGACGAGATCTCCTTGGAGTTCGTCAAGTCCCACCGATCCTCCATCGATATCCTACCTTTGATCCACGGGCTCAAAGATGAGGGCCTCAGCGAAATCTCCATCCTTTTGAAGAAGGGTGCTTTGAGCGTCTACGTCCCCAGCGACATCAACCCCTATTTGCTAGCTAGGATTTTTGAATATGCGAAGATGCACCAGATTGTCCTCTTCATCGAGCCCAAGAACAGCCTCTTTCGCGATGTGGGTGTCATGAATGATGGGAGGGTGAGTTTTGAGCTAGGACTGGGAGGTATAAGCAAATTAGAAGAGCATGCTGAAGTAGCAAAGATCATCCAATATAGCGAATACTACAACGTCCCTGTCCTCTTTTGCGCCGTCTCTACCGCCAAGGCTTTGGATCTGATCGCTAGCTCAAAACTCTGCTATGCCCAAGTGAGTATTCATCATCTCCTCTTTTGCGATAGAGCCTGTGATGGATACAATACATGGGCCAAACTCTCACCCCCTTTGAGGGATGATGGGGAGCGAAAGGAGCTGTTGGAGGCTTTGGTGAGTGGACGTATCGATCTGCTTACTTCCCTCCACTCCCCAAAATCGATGGTGAGCAAGGATCTTAGCTTCGATGAGGCGGCTTTTGGTGTGGATGCGATAGCCTCTTATTTGCCTTTGCTCTATACACACTTTGTCAAGTCAGATCTTTTGAGCTTTCCAAAAGTGGTGGAGCTAGCCTCCTCCAACGCAGGCTGTTTTGCCAAGAAAAGGGCCGGGAAGATCGAAGAGGGATTTGTCGCAGATCTAGTGCTTTTTGATCCCAATAAGAGTGCTAGACTCACAATCAATTCACTTTACCAAGATACAATAGTGCACGGACGTGTCGATGCTGTCATGACAAAAGGAGAGATGAGGTGGGTAGATTTTTGAAAAAATTTTTAGGCTTTTTCTTTTTGATACTCAGTGCGGGAGCTGCCTCTTGGTATCCTTTGAGCTATCTTTTTAGGAGCTAGGATGGGCAAGGTACGCAGATACGATCCCAAGATCACACCCTTTACCAAGACTATAGGTTTTTTGCTCTACCTCTTTATCATTCCACCTCTTATTTCTGTCATTGTCGCTCTTTTTACGCTAGATATCAAAGCTTTTTTGCTCAATTTCATCGCCTTTTTGCTCTATGCTTTTGCTCTGTATTTTAGCAAGAAGGGGTTTGAGCAGGAGTTTGAGTACAACAAGGCCACAATGGCCAAAGCCCCCAAAGTCCCCTACAAGACCATAGGAGCCTTTACGCTGGCTGGAGCGGTGATCTACTCCTCTTTCGTGCTAGGTTCGTACTCTTTTGTGGAGTCTTTGTTTTTGGGGGTGATCGCTTTGGTGGGCTACTATTTGTGGTATGGTTTCGATCCATCAAAAGACAAGATCCCAGATACAGGCGATATAAGTGCCGATGTGGCTTTGGAGACAATCGCCAGTGCTAAAGAGGGGATTAGAAAGAGTGAAGATCTCTTGAGTAAAATAAGAAATCAGGAGTTACGATCTAGAGTCAAGAGAGCCTTGAAGAAGGCTCAAGAGGTAGTGGCGGAGCTGGAGAGAAAGCCAGAATATGTCAGGGAGCTGCGCCGCTTCTTGGTGGTGTTTATCGATTCGCTCTACGATGTGACAAGCTCCTACGTCAAAGTGGAAGAGACGCTGGACGAAGGGCAGAAAAAGGCGCTGCTCTATCTAATGGACGACGTGGAGGAGCGCTTTGCCAAAGAGCTTGAGAAGGTAAAATCCAAAGGAACCTTCGACTTTGAGGTGAAGATGGAGACTCTCGATAGACAGATCAAACACTAATAGAAAGGATGGCATATGCAGACAAAAGTGAAAGAGAAGATCGAACAAGCGATCGTGGAGCAGCATGAGAGGCCTTTGGCGCCTGTGGACGAGCAAGAGGCGAAGATGATCGAAGAGCTCAAAAATCGCCTCGACGTTAAGGATAGAAACTCCATCATCTTCTTCGGCGTAGAAGCGCAGGAGAAGCTCGATCAGATCTCTACGCAGATGATCGAAGGGGTCAAAAAC
>PUXX01000071.1 GCA_009659895.1 Campylobacterota bacterium | reverse complement strand
GGTGGGTGAGCTGGCTGAAACCACCTCCCTGCTAAGGAGGCGTGTCCATTACGGGCACCGCGGGTTCGAATCCCGCCCTGTCCGCCATTTATGAGACTGCTCTACTCTCCATCTTCGAAGTTCTAAGATATTCAAGACATGTTTTCACATAATGCTTCTCATCCCATCTATCCTCATAGAGTCTGTTGTGCAGTCTCACATAGAGGCGAACTATTTGCTCTGCCTCATCGATCGTGATATCACTTGTTTGGATATTTTTGGCTATGACTTTGGCAAGCTCTTGGGCATCAAACATAATCGATCTTCTTTGCGATCTCCAAGATCGCCTCTTTCGCCCCCATAGCCAAAGAGATATCGGCACCCTCTGGCTCACGGGGATTGACACGAATGAGCGGAGCTTTGAAATTTTTGGCAATGCGCTCTCCCATGAGCCGCACCGTCGGCACCGCCGTCCCGGCACCAAACTCAATAATAGCCAGATTACCGTAGGCACGATTGAGAAAGCTCTCGAAATATTCTTGCTGCTGGGCGGCCCTTCGATCCACCCAGGCCCAGTCGCCAAACATCAAGATATTGGGCCTTGCGATCCGTCCGCATCTTTTGCATCTTGGAAGCGGCTCTTTGGCTAAAAAACGCTCCTCGTCGATATCGATACGCACATCTTTCGCGCTCCAGATATCGTCGCTACAAGGTGTGGTGCACTGAAGATAGTGGATCGATCCGTGCACTTCGTAGATTTTTCGATTGCTATACCCCGCCTTTTGAAACTGGCCATCCACATTGGAAGTGAAGACGAAGTAGTCCTTTTTGCTCTTTGCTATATCTAAAAGCTTGGAAAATCCCTCATGGGGCGTGGTGTCTCGGTAAAGATGCAACCTATGGCCATAGAAGGCCCACGCAAGGCTTGGATCTTCATCAAACCACCTCGGATTGGCCAGCTCCTCGAAGCGAAGCCCTAGCCTCTTTGCCACCGGATAGGCTCTCCAAAACCCTTCCACTCCCCGAAAATCTGGCAATCCGCTATCCACCCCCATCCCCGCACCGGCGGTGATGAGTAAGAAGTCCGCCTCTTTGATGGCTTTTGCCGCCTCTTCGATCATCGCTATCCTTTTGGTATACTTTGTAAAATTATAGCAAGGATCGATATGGAGCGGCGTCAGATCATTACGGCTATTGTGATATTTTTGGGGTTGTCTTTAGGAGTGATCGTGGGTAAATATATCGCATACAAAACAGTAATCGAGCCAGCCAAAGAGCAAAAGGACAAGAGGCCCTAAGCCTCTTAGAAAAACCACTGTGTAGTGAGCTTGAGACGCTTCTCGTCGTAGTCTCCGATATTTTTGTCATACTCATCCTTTTGATAGGAGAGGCCCACTTTCGTGGTGTTGCCTCGAAGATACCAGTTGATACCGAAGATTGTCGAGGTCAGATCGTATCCGCTCTCATCATCCCACCTGTCCCACTTCTCGTATCTAGCAAAAGGAGCGATATAGTAAAACTGGGGCAAGACATATTCACCGGTCACATACCAGCCACTTGATGTGCCGATCTCAGTAGTAGGAGCGGTGAAATCCTTGACCACATCGTCAAACTTGAAATACTCAGCCTGAATGAAAGCGCCCTTGTAGTGCGCAGACATCTCAAGATTGAGGAGCTTATGATCTAGATCGACTCGCTCTCCAGCCAATGAGGTGTAGCGTATATCGGGGCTGACCCAATACCCTACCCCCACTTCGAAGTGTTTGCCCTGAGCGAAATAGGTCTCCGTTCGTTTCTTCTCCTCCCAGCCATCAAAGGGTGAGAGCACCACTTTGCCACCATAGAAGTAGCTCTTTTGCAAAAAGTCGCTCCCCTCAAAAGAGTGCCCCTTGGCGTCGTGGAACTTGCCGCTATAGATGCCGTCTCCCATCGCCACTTGGTAGTGGAACTTCTTCTCTTTGTGCCCATACATCTGGGCGTTGGTGCCTCGGCGGTTGTGGGTGATGTATTGGGCCGCTTCGTCGGCTACGTGGGGTCTGTCGTAATGGATGACATAGGCGCTCTTGACCGTCTCGGTCCTGGAGACGTCGATCTTGCCTCGATAGAGCTTGAAGTTGACAAGCGAGGTACCAAAAGGCTTTTTGATCTTTAGATATGCGTCTCCGACGTTGAACTCCTGCTCCCCTTTGTCTTGATAGTTGGCCTTATCGTTTCGGATATCCATCGTAAAGGAGAGATGCTTACTAAATCCAGCCGTCACTTCAAAGCGCACACGCCTTAGATAAGCGTCCCAATACTCCTTGTCCGCTTTTGTGGGATCGTTGTAGTCCTTTTCTCTATTCTCAAAGGTCCCTTGCACCCGAACACCAAGCTTGAGATACATATCGGGATCATCGAAGGGGCGGATGATCATATTGGGCTTGGTCGCTTTACCGAGCAAAAAGGTGGGAGATTTTTCGTCTATGATGCGGGGTAATACCTTCTTGACTTTGAGCTCGTCTTTGAATCCTTTGGACTCGCTCTTTTCAAGCTCATCTTTGCTCACAAACTCCCCTAGCCTCACTCTATTCTCTCCCGGGGTGGTATAGAGTGCACCCGTCTTCGTGTCTTTGTAGAGCGTGATAGTCGTGGCGCTCAAACTCATGGCGGCGATAACGCTCATCAGTACAATACGCTTCATTCCCTTGGCTCCTTGGCTCTTAGATCTCTATAGCGCTATGATAGAGAAAGTTGATTACAATTTAGTTACAAAGCGGGACAAATGGTATAATCGTCGTAAAAAAAGGCGATGCCATGAGACGATATCTTCCCGTAGCCCTGCTTCTTACGCTCCTTTTTGCGGCTTTTGCTTATTGGTACTACGCCCCGGTGATGACCATACAAAAGATCGGCGAAGGGATCGCGAAAGGTGACAAATACACCCTCCAAGAAGCGATAGACTTCGAAAAGCTACGCGCCAACATGAAATCCCAGCTCAAATCCTCCCTCGCCAAAGAGGAGTTCGCCTCCGACAATCCTTTTGGAGCCGTAGCCGCCGCATTCGCCACCAAGCTCATAGACGGGATGGTGGACGCCTTCGTCACTCCCGAAACGCTCATACAAAAAGATGAAAAAAAGAGGCAAAAAGCCCAAGAGATCCTTCAATCGGCCCAGATAGTCCAAAGAGGCATAGACAGAGCGAAAGTGCGCGTCGTAGACGATAACGGCGACGAGTATTTTGGCATACTGGAGCGCTATGGATTGCGATATAGACTCACGGATGTGACGATACCGGATGCGAAAAAAGAGGAAGTGCTTAAAAGATAGTGAAGAAATGGTAGCTGGGGGGAGACTTGAACTCCCGACCTCCGGCTTATGAGACCAGCGCTCTCACCAGCTGAGCTACCCAGCCTTGGTTTGTGGAGTGAAATTATAGTACATTTCACTCCACTTGTCAATTAGAACAGATTGTTGAGCATTCCTTTGACATTACCAGGGATCTTGTCGCCAAGCTTCTTCTCAAGCTCTTTTTTGGCCTTGTCTTTGAACAGGGACTTGGCATCCAAGGAGACCTTGGGCGAATCGACGCGTCCTTTGATCTTGACATAGAGCGGTTTGCCCTTGATATCGATGCGAAGCTTCGCATCCACATAATTTTTGTTCATATCCAAAAGAGCCTTTTTGGAGCTGATGTGGGTGAGGCGGCTCTTCATATCCAGATCTGAGAGGATCACTTTGTCGTTGATGGTGCTGTTGAGCTCTGTGACTTTGTAGATCTCCTTGGTGATATCGAAGTTCGCCATCTGTTTGAGGAGGAAAGTCATCTGGTTTGGGAGGATCTGGCCATTGAAGGCTTTGGCGTTGAGTTTGCCCTTTTTGGTGGCTAGATTGTAGCCAAGCCTGGCATCCATGGTAGAGTCGAAGACTCTTGGGTAGTAGAGCATATCGGTGAGCGCCACCACTTTGATACCCTTGAGCGTAGCTTTGACATCATCGTTGATCATCTTCATATCGAACTTCCCGCCAAGAGTGTCGCTATGGGCGGTGACGATGAGATCTTTGTCCTTCTTGGCTTCACCGGTGATTGTGAGCTTGCCTCGCATCTTCTGCTTGGTAATGAAATAGAGCCTATTGAGATCTGGGACATCGACACGATACTTCGCCTCGAATTTTCCACTCTTGATATCAAATTTCGCCCCCTTGCTGAGCGCCTTGGCCACATTGGAACTGAAAATCACGTCACTGACAACGAGACCTTTTTTGATATCGCTCTTTTGATTCAGATCGAAGGTGATCTTGGCATTTTGGAGATCAAACTCCTTTTTGAGGACCACAGGATTTGTCCTGCCTTTGGTGATTTGGGAGACGATCGAGCCAGAGAGGGTAGCAGGATTGAGATCTGTAAGCTTGATGGTCGAATCTAGCACCCCATCGGCATAAATAGGCTGAGCCACCATATAGAGGAGCTTACGTAATTTTGCCCCTTTGATATGGGCACTCAGGGCAGAAGGAGCCAGATCCTTGAGGACCACTTCATAGTCGCTGTTGGAGCCACCTACATCCGTCACCCCTTTGACAACCATCTTCTTCTTATCCCCTTTGACGGTGCCGTGGGTATTCAAAGCCCCTCGAAGATCGGCTTTG
This sequence comes from Campylobacterota bacterium, assembly GCA_009659895.1. Taxonomy (GTDB): domain Bacteria; phylum Campylobacterota; class Campylobacteria; order Campylobacterales; family Nitratiruptoraceae; genus Nitratiruptor. The sequence continues at coordinate 15,278 of PUXX01000071.1, read as the reverse complement.
GTGAGGGGCTTGAGCAGGGCCAGCTCTCGTATTTTGATATCATATTCAAGATCGGCTCCCATACTCTTGGCGTTGACAGCACCGGTAAGAGCTGTTTTTAAAAGATTGGAATCGACTCTGGTATCGATGTCGATCTTCTCTCCCGCAAGTTTCGCCTTGGCATCTGCTTGGAGCATGGTCTTGGGCAGCGTGACACCAAACTCCTTCTTCATCACTTTTCTATCGATAAGTGTATTTCGTAGTTTCGCTACCACATCTCCTTTGAGATGATCGGGATCTAGGTCGATGAGCTTGGCCGTAGCATCCAGGCGCCCTTTGGCGAAACTTGGCTGCGCCACCATATAAAGCAGATGGGAGATAGAAGCGTTTTTGACATGGGCCAAGACGCTTTTGGGATCAAGATCTTCGACAACGACATCATAGTTAGTATCACTCTTGGCTAGATCACTCTGCCCTTTGACCTCAAATTTTTTGATATCGCCTGCCACTTTACCCCAAGTATTGAAAGGGCCCTGGAGCTTTTGACCTATCAATGGCTCTAGCTCTTCGAGCCTTGCGATACGCACGTCATAATCTATATCAAAATGTTGAGAAAAGATATCCACATCTCCCTTGAGCGTTACTTTTGACTCCTTGCCTATAAGCAGCTCGATATCCATAGGAGAGACACTAAAACTACTCAGCTTCACAGGTACCGGGAGTTTTTGGGCAAGATTTTTTTCTATCAAGGGCCTCAAAAACTCATTTCCAGGTTTTGTAAAGACCAATCCAAAAAGAGCACCGACCACAATAAGGACCAGCAAGATAAGCGCTATGAGCACCTTTTTCATAGAGACTCCTCCAAACTTTTTTCACTATTATATCCTAAATGTTCTTCAGGGATCTTATGTTTTTTTGGTGCAATAAATTTAAGCCAGATAAACTAATATTTAATGACAAAAATGATTTATTTTAAGTTTAGTTTAAGGTTTTTTAGTATAAAATTTTGGCACTAAAAAACTTAGAGTGATAAAAACAAAAAAGGAGGGATCAATGAACTTCCAACCACTTGGAAATAGAGTCTTGGTAGAAAGAGTGGACGAACCTGAACAAACTCCATCAGGAATCATCATTCCAGACAACGCAAAAGAGAAGCCGTTGGAAGGAAATGTCCTAGCAATCGGTCCTGAAGTGGAAGAAGAGGGACATATCAAAGTAGGCGATCGAGTCGTGTTCGCCAAGTATAGTGGCACCGATATCACATTGCAAGGCAAAGAGTATCTGATTTTGCAAACAGACGATATCTTGGGAATTTTGAAATAAGGAGGTGATAGATGGCAGCAAAAGAGATTCATTTTAGCGATATTGCACGAGGAGAACTTTTCGAAGGGGTCAAGAAACTTGCCGACGCGGTAAAAGTAACCATGGGTCCTAGAGGGCGAAACGTCTTGATCCAAAAAGCCTTTGGCAGTCCAGCCATCACAAAAGACGGCGTGAGCGTGGCAAAAGAGATCGAGCTTCCCAATACAGTAGAGAATATGGGTGCTCAGCTAGTCAAAGAGGTGGCCAGCAAGACAGCTGACGAAGCGGGTGATGGTACTACTACTGCGACTGTATTGGCCTATAATATTTTCAAAGAAGGGCTTCGCAACATCACTGCCGGCGCCAATCCTATCGAAGTAAAAAGAGGAATGGACAAAGCAGCAGAAGCCATCGTAGCGGAACTCAAGAAGCTTAGCAAAGAGGTCAAGGACAAAAAAGAGATCGCGCAAGTTGCGACCATTTCTGCCAACAACGATCCAAAAATCGGTGAACTCATCGCCGAAGCGATGGACAAAGTCGGAAAAGACGGCGTCATCACCGTCGAAGAGGGAAAAAGCCTCCAAGATGAGCTTGAAGTGGTCGAGGGTATGCAGTTTGATCGAGGATACCTTAGCCCATACTTCGTTACCGACACAGAGAAGATGGAAGCGGTACTCGAAAACGCCTATATCTTGCTCTACGACAAGAAGATCAGCAACATGAAAGATCTTCTACCAATCCTAGAAAAAATCGTCCAAACAGGCAACAGACCGCTTCTCATCATCGCTGAGGATGTCGAAGGTGAAGCTCTTGCGACGCTTGTTGTCAACAAGCTTCGAGGCACACTCAACGTCTGTGCGGTCAAAGCGCCCGGATTTGGCGATCGAAGAAAGGCGATGCTCCAAGATATCGCGATCCTGACTGGTGGACAAGTGATCAGCGAAGAGCTAGGACGCACACTTGAGAGCGCGACGCTAGAAGATCTAGGTCAGGCGGAAAGAGTCATCGTCGACAAAGACAACACCACAATCGTCGGCGGAAAAGGCGACAAAGCGGCTGTGGAAGCAAGAATCAAAGAGATCAAAGCTCAGATCGAAAAGACTACCAGCGAGTATGACAGAGAAAAACTCCAAGAGCGACTCGCCAAACTTGCAGGCGGTGTAGCGGTGATCAAAGTAGGAGCCGCGACAGAGACTGAGATGAAAGAGAAAAAAGATAGAGTAGACGACGCTTTAGCCGCTACAAAAGCAGCGGTAGAAGAAGGGATCGTCATCGGCGGTGGTACGGCGCTTGTAAGAGCGGCGAAGAAGGTCTCTTTGGATCTGGCAGGTGATGAGCAAATAGGAGCGGAGATCATCCTAAGAGCCATCAAAGCTCCACTCAAGCAGATCGCAGAAAATGCAGGATTTGATCCAGGCGTCGTAGCCAATAATGTCGAAAACGCCGAAAATGAAAATATAGGATTCAACGCAGCGACAGGCGAATATGTCGATATGTTCGAAGCTGGAATCGTCGACCCGACAAAGGTCGAGCGCATCGCCGTACAAAATGCTGTATCGGTAGCTAGCCTGCTTCTAACAACTGAAGCTACTGTCAGCGAGATCAAAGAAGACAAACCAGCTGCTCCGGCCGTACCTGATATGGGCGGCATGGGAGGCATGGGCGGTATGGGATTCTAATCCCCGCCCAGCTCATCCCTCTTATCCTCGAATCTCTTGTACTCCTCATTTTCTAAGATCTTGTCGATAAACGGATCGATCTGATTCTTTCTAGCAAAATTTGCCATCAAGAGCTCACCGGTATACTCACCATCTCGAATCTCCCAAAACATATAAAATGATGGATATTTCTCCTTTAGCTGCCTGTAGGCTACTCCATACTTACTCTCTTTGTGGGGATTTTGCTCTAAAAAGAAGTGATTTTCATCGATGATGATCTTTCGAAGCAGCACCCCATCTTTGGTCTCAAAAAGCTCAAAAGTGATCTTCTTGCGCTCTATGACCCCACCCTCTTGGAGCTTTTTGCGCAGACGCAACATCTGCTTGGGGTAGTCGGTAGCTATGGCATCCACTCCTCTCTCATAGAGCTGCAAGGCCAGATCTTCGTCATTGACCGTCCAGGCTACTACTTTGAGACCAAGATCATGGGCGAAACGATTGGCTCTTTGGGTCGCAAGTCGATAATATGGCAAAACAAATTCAGCCCCCAGCTCCTTGGCATCTTTGATTCGTCCGGGTGGTCTGTCGTAAACCAGACCGCATGTGAGTGTGGGCATCACCTCTTTGGTCTTTTTGATCACCTCATCCCAAAAGCTGATCACCGCCACCCAATCATGGGCCTCATACTCCTCTATAAGCTGCAATACATCCACCGTAGCCTGGGGATCCTTGATCTCCAAAAACAGAGCACACCTTCCCTTGACCGTCTCCAAAGCCTCTTTGAGAGTGGCGACCCTGTATCTACCTTCGATGAGGATATGCTCAAAAATATATGAGCTCTCTAGCTGGCTTACTTCCATATCCACTCCCGCCACACGACCAAAATCCCTATCATGCAGGAGTACCAGCTCACCATCTTTGGTCCTGCGCACATCCACCTCTATCACATCACACTTGATTCTTAGGGCGTATCGAATAGCCTCGATGGTATTCTCCGGATATCGCTCTATGCCTCCTCGATGGGCGACGATGGCAAAAGGCTTGATAAAGAGCTGATCGATCATAGATGCTCCTGGATCGTCTGGATCACTTGATCGATCTTTTGCGCATCAAGCTTGCCATGATCGACAAAAAGCACCCTGCCATCTTTATCGAGCACGACGATATTTTGATCCTGGTCCGCAAGACCCCACTCTTTGACAAGGACTTTTTGTTTGTCTTTGACATAGAGTGTATCTGGGAACTCCTTTTGTTTCTTTTTCAAAATTGCGCTGAGCACAAAATTTGGCATCCATGTCGCTGCCATATTGATCACCGCCACACTGCCATAATGCTCTCTATCGAAGTGACGCTCTTTGAGTTTTTGGAAGAGCTCTTCATTCAGACCACGTTTGTCTGGATCGCTGTAGACCAAAAAGATCACCTTGCCCTTAAGATCAGCGCTATCAAAGGGCTTGCCATCCACCCTGCCTCCACTCTTGCCATCTAGTACCACTCTAGGGGCCATCTGCCCCACCTCCAGTCCCCAGACTACCATCACACTCAGTGCTAACACAATCCACTTTCTCATTGTCGCTCCAATATCCGTTTTTTGATGGCGGGATTTGTCATATTCTCTCCTCTAGCCATCATCGCCACAAACCGATCAAATCCCACACAACCATCACGCCTCTTCTCATAGGCACCAAAACCATAGTTCATCGGGGTCTGGACTCCAAGCCGGTAACACGCTTTTTTTGCTTCGATGTAGCGATGTGTATCGTCGGTATAGACCCAGAGTTTGATCCTCTTTGCATCCTTTTGATCCTTGATCCACAAAGCCATACAGCCAGGATCGTCAAAAAAGTAGACCCTGCCATTTGGCATGATCGCCTGGGCAGAGTGCTCCTTGGACTCTAGTTGCATGGTGCATTTGACGCACTGTACTTCCCTGGGCCCAAACTCCACCGGCCGCCCGTCGGCGCTTTTTTTGTAGACCTCGATCTTCTCACATCCTCCGATCAAAAGGGCCAGCAACAAAACGACTACTCCTCTCATCCCACCTCCTAAAAAAGTCTCACTCCATTTCGTATGATATACAAAATAGGATAAAAACTCACCATCACCACATAGAGCAGATCCAGTACCAAAGCCCATCTCAAAGAGGGCTCTATACCCACCAGCCACTTCTCAAAGCCAGCCTTGACCCCCAAAAAGCTCCCTCCAAGCAAAGCCCCATACAAAACATAGCCCACATAGCCATACTCAGGCTGCAAAATACAAAAAGGGCATCGATGGGTAGGAAGCTCATAGATATAAGGAGAAAAATACTCTATCAACGAGATCACTCCCACCACCAAAAAGAGCAGACTCAAAAAGGCAAAAAGATAGATCCACCTCCTCCAAGCAGCCAACAGCATCAAAGCTGCAACCCCATAAAAAAGCAAAGCAGTGACTCTTGGATCTAGAGCCAACAATTTAGCAGCAGCGCTAGAGCGCAAGGGATTGAACAGCACTCCACAGCAGCTCACGACCTTGCTGACATCAAGATCTCTAAAAAAGAGCAGCTCCAATCCATACTCCGCAAGCGCGAAGAGAAAGATCCCCAAAAAAAGCCAAAATTTCATTTTTGTGTAGTGGAAGTCTTTGGTACGAAAATCGTGAGCGTTGAGAATGAGCCAAAGACCAAAGAGATAGATCCCTACCACTTTCATCATAAGGAGTGGTACGCCATATTCATTGGCCGTCACCACTCCCGCAGCACACATAGCCCCAGGTATGATGGCTGAGAGCTTGTCCAAAGCGAAAACAAAATAGAAGAGCAGCCCTATTTTAAGCCACAAAGCGTACTGTACGATCACGGAGGCTAGGTAGCTTCTGCGCTCCAAAGCGTACTGCAAAGGGGTATCTTGCCCAAAGTCGAAATAGCGCACTACCATTATCGCTACTACAAATGCAATAAAAAGAAATATCAAAATCATTGTATCGACTATGAGCAAGATCAAGATCTCAGGCGTCAAAAACATGGCCCTCTCTCACATTCAATACTCTATCGACACCATCCACTCTCAAAAACCTAGGATCATGGGTGGCGACGACGATGGTGCGGCCATCCCTCTTGAGCTCACGCAAGATCTGCATAAACTGCTCGCTGAGCCTGGCATCGAGATTGGCGGTAGGCTCATCGGCCAGGATGATTGGCGGATCGTTGATCATACTTCTAGCTATGGCGACTCGCTGCTGCTCCCCGCCACTCAGTTTTCCCACCTTTTGATGGGCTTTGTGATCGATAAGGAATCGCTCCATTACCCTTCTTGCCCTAGCCTCTATCTCCTTTTGGGATCTGACATACGGAATAAGAGGCAAGGCCACATTCTCTAGGACGCTCAGATCATCCAAGAGATGAAATTTTTGGAAAATAAAAGCGATCTTTTGGTGGCGAAAGAGCGCTGAGAAATCTTCTGGCAGCTTTGAGACCACCTCACCATCGACCACCACTTTGCCACTGGTGGGTCTAGTCAGAGCCGCCATGAGAGCCAGCAGCGTACTTTTGCCACTGCCACTTGGCCCCATCAAGAGCACAAACTCCCCATCCCCTACCCTGCACTCTACATCACGCAGGGCCACCACCTCCTTTGGAGTGCCTTTATTGTAGATCTTCGTAAGCCTTTTGCACTCTATCATCGCAAGGCCTCTTCCGGATCGATCACGCTTGCCCTCCAGCTAGGGATGATCACCGCAGCAAGATACAATGGCACAGCGATAAAGAATATCGAGCTTACCACCCCCCAGTCCCATACCGGTATGAGCTCAAATCTGGGCTTGAGGACGCTAAAGCCTTGGAATATGTCCAAAAGCAGAGGCGCTTGAAGGACAAAGACATAAAAATAGGCCCCGATAGTCCCTACCAAAAAAGAGCCTCCAATTACCAGCAGCGCTTCTAAAAACTTAAGCCTCAAAATATCGGATATACGCCATCCAAGAGCCTTGAGAATGGCGATCTCTTTGATCTGGGATCGTTCCATCCCGCTAGCTTTCTCAAAGACCAAGATAAAAAAGGCCAAAAAGGCTCCTATCAAAAGAGCCAGGAAAAGACCGGCCTTGTAGTCAAAGATATTTTGATAGCTGGCTTTTATATCCTCTTTGGTAATGACTCTCACATCTGGATAGAGCTCCTGGATCTTTTTGGCCACGACCGGCAGCTCTTTAGGATTTGGTACCCTGACGACGATATCGGTAGCCAGATCTGAAGGGAGCAAAAATATCTCTCTAGCCTTGGATATATGGACCAATATCGTATCGCTAGACTCCAATGCACTGCTAGCCTCAAAGACCCCGGCTAGTCGTATCGGTACAAACTCTCCTTTGGGAGTGATGAAGTTGAAAAAATCTTTATAGTAGTACTTTTGCAATATCCGCTTCACCCCCTCTCCCACCACCATCTCATCATCTTCAAGGTCTAAGTTAGCTATGAGATCGTCAAAATTCTCTTTGTAGCTTACATCCTCAAAATCGATCCCCACCACACTAAAATTGACTCCAGCCGGAGTGAAATAGTAATATCCCCAGACCCTGGGATAGGCAGCTTCGACACCGGCGATACGCTCTATTTGCTCCACTCTCTTTGCGGGGATAGGCTCCAGCCGGCCCGCTATGGTCTTTTGGACATAGATCTGAGGCAAGGCTTCCAGGGTGAGCAAGAGCTCTTTTTTGATAGATGCAGCGATAAAAAAGATCGACGTCACCAGCCAAACAAGCAAAGAGAAAACAAAAAAAAGCGCCAGACTCTTCCAGATCCTTCGTCGCAGCTGAGCCAGGGCAAAATCGACCATGGCAAGATTCATCGAATCTCTCCTTTTGCTTTGGTATAAGGAGCGGGAGCATAAACAAAATCACTAGGAAAATAGGGAAGCAATGAAGGACCAAGACCAAAGATCTCGTAGAGCTCTGTCATGCTTCTGTGACGGATGAAGTGAGCCTCGGTCGAAAGAGCGATATCGGGCAAGGTGATGAGTCTGACGGCCTGGAGCTTTGGATCGGTGGGAGGAGCTGTTCTTGTCAAGGACCAGCTCACAGCTCCCCACAGAGCCACAAATATCACAAAGGCCCAAAGAAAGCGCAGGTTATTCAAGCTCTTTGAGAACCTCTTTGTCGATCTGATCGAATCTCAAGATCCGCTTACCACCGTGATCTTGCAAAAAGCGAGCGGCCATGGATCTGGTTTTGAAGGGGATGAGCTCCTTGCCCATAGGACCTAGCACATCGCTTCCTATCACATAGTAAGCGCTCTTGGCCTCCAGGACATCGCCACTGTAATAATCGCTCACATAGGCCCTTTTTGGTTCGTGTCCCGCCAGAATATACCTCATCATATCCTTTACACCATCAAAATAGTATTTATGTCCATCCTTATCCACGATCATCGCAGCCCACCTGGGATACTTGGCCACAAACATACCGCATACGGGACATTTGGCATCTTTTGGGACCAAAATCCGTTTTTTGTCCTTGGCTTCCCAGATATAGAGGGTCAGAGCCTGGAGCTTCTTGCCCCTCAAATCTCCACACACCTTGCTAGAAGCTAGATAGCTCTTGAGATCAGCGACAGTGGCAAAAGTGCTCTTGTTCAGATCGCTCTTGCACCTTTTTTTGTAGATACGCTCTCCGATAGGATAGATCTTCTTTCGCTTCTTTCGCTCTAGCATGGCGTTCTCTTTTTGGAGGAGCTCCAGCTGCTTGGCAAAGGCCTCATCAAAGCGCATCACCTCCCCGCCATACTCTTTGGCAAAAGCTAGAGCCTCCTCTTTGGAGCCAAAGGCTATCTTGCTCACTTTGCTCATGGTACCGGGCACTTTGCTCCCTACCACATACCAGGCGTATCCTACAGGGATGAACTTGCCGCTCTTGGCGTCCACCACCAAGATCTCTTTGATTTTGTCTTTGATCTGGGGATAGAGGGCCGCTAGGCAGTGCATGGAGCAAAACTGCTTCTTGCTCCCATCTTTGAGCACAACAGCATGGTTTGTCCTATAAAATTTTGCCAGATTCATCCCACATACACTACACCACATCTTTGCCGGCCCCTCTTGCAAGAGCTGGGGATGCTGGGTCGATTTCTCAAAAGCGAAAGCAAAAAGCGCCACCAGCAAAAGGGCTAGAAGCTTTTTCATCTTTATCCTTTTTTTATTTCGATTATAATGTAGCTATGTTAAGCAAACATTAATCATCTTAACCGAAATTCGATAGGGATACGAAGCTTCACCGGCTCCTTGGGGGCAGGAAACTCTTTGGAAGCTCTTTTGACACACTTCAGGGCCGCTCTATCCAAGATCTTGTGCCCGCTACTTTGGACAATCCTCAGATCTGAGAGCTTCCTGGATGGAAGGAGCGTAAAGCCTACATGCACGACACCCTCTTTTTTTGTCTTTCTGGCGATTCTTGGATAGCGCAGATGTCGCAAAATCGCCTCTCTTATACGTCCCAAAAAGCGATCTGTATATCGCTGCTGATAACTCACAGGCCTTTGCGCCGCACCGCTTGTAGCGGTAGGAGGGGTCACAGATGGGGAGTGGGCTGTTTTGCTTTGGGCTGGAGCACTGCTGGTGCTAGAAGCCAACAGAGGAGCATGAGAGATCTTCTTGCTGGGCTTTTGGAGCTCTTTTTTATGGGCTCTTTGGGTTTTTTTGACTCTTTTGATCTTTTTTTGAGTTTTCTTGGGTTTTTGGGAAGTTTTCTTGATCTTTTTGGGAGATTTTTTGATCTTTTTGACTCTTTTGGGCGGTCTTTTGATCTTTTTAGAGATCTTCGTAGGCTCTTTTTTGATGGGGATCTTTTTAGGCTTTTTGGGAGGAGTCGTGGGGCTCTTTTGGACCACCTCCTGCGGCTTTGGCGCCGGGGGTTTGGGGGGCTTTTCGAGCTTTTTTGGATGTGCAGTACAATTGAGACAACTACAGGGCTTGCAAGCGCATGAGGGAGCCTTTTTGATAGCGATCGATCTAAGAGAGATAGATCGGCTCTTGCGTGGCTTTGGCGCTTCATACAAAAGAGCCAAAGAAGCAAACAGAGCCATATACAGACCCAAGGCTATAAAAAAGGAGCGCTTCATTTGACCGTCTCGACCGCGATCGCTTCAAAGCCGTGTGATTTGAGCAGATCAAGTACCTCGATAAAGGTCTCGAAGCGAGAGTTCTTGTCGGTACGGATGAGTATGGAGCTCTTTTTGTTGATGCTCTCAAGCTCTTTGGCCAGCTCATCCAGACTCACCGGCCGCTTTTTCAAAAAGATCTTGCCCTCTTTGGTGATGGAGATCTCGACATTTTTCATCGGCAGCTCCTTTGCACTGCCAGCCTTTGGGAGATCCAGAGGGATCGATCCTTTGGCGATGAAGGTGGCCGTCGTGAGCACGATCACCAGCAACACCAGCATAATATCGATAAAGGGGATGACATTTATCTGATCGAAGCGCTTAAGACGCATACCTAGCTTCCCACAACGCCACGCTGACCTCTACTTTGCGCACCAGGTAGTTATAAAACCACGTAGCGGGAATCGCTACCAAAAGCCCCATGGCGGTGGCCTTGAGAGCCAGGGCAAGACCTGTCATGATAGCCTTGGTCTCCACGATACCCTGCTGTCCCATGGTATAAAATGTAAGCATGATCCCAAAGACAGTCCCCAGCAGTCCGATATAAGGAGCAGAGGAAGCTATGGTAGCTATGATGGAGATATTGTTGGTCAAGTCCACCTCCAGCTCCTCTTTTGTCTTGTAGCGACTAAGATCCACACTCCTAAAAAAGAGCCAGCGCTCTATAGTCAACCACACAGACACAAAGCTCATCAGCACCAAAAGCCCTATCACACCATAATCGATAATCTCTTTGAGATGGTTCATATCACTACCTTTGTCAGATCCAAAGTCACTGTGGTTCCGATCCCTTTTTTTGAGTCGATCTGTATCCCGATCCCCTCTTCGTCACAGAAGCTTTTGACGATACTTAGCCCAATACCATGGCCCTCTTTTGTATCGTTGGCACGGTAGAAACGCTCAAATATCTTCAAAAGCTCCCCTTCTTCTATCCCTTCACCGCTATCTTTTATCATAACTCTTCTATCCTTGACAATGATCTGTATCAAACTCCCAGATCCAGAATATTTAATGGCGTTTGAGAGAAGATTGTCGAAAGTTTTGATAAATCCCTGTCTGGAGGTATAGATAGTGGTAGGCTCACACTCGATTTGGAGGGTGCGATCTTTAAGCAAAGGTGCAAAAAACTCCACTCTATCCTCGATAAAAGCACACAGATCGATCCGCTCTTTGTCCTCTTTTTTGATCTCTTTTTTTATAGCGTAGTCCACCTCTTTGTACAGATCCAAGAGCTGCTGGGCCGCTGCCTCGATACGCTCGATCTTGCGTAGTTGCCTGGGATCGGCCAGGCGCTTGAGCATGGAGGCGTTGGCTTTGATGGTGGCTACCGGGATGTTGAGCTCATGGAGCGTATCTTTGAGAAGTCTATCGAGCTCCTCGTTTCGCTCCACGATAGGAGAGAGGGCGTACTTGGCAAAAAGATAGCCTATCAAAAGCGTCAAAGCACTCAAGACAATCCCCAAAAGCCACAAATAGCGCCAGCCGATATTGTCTACCCACAGATACCCCGTAAAAAAGAGCAAAAAGACCGACACACAAAAGAGCAACACAAAAGCGAAAACGTCACTACTTCTCAAACCGATACCCCACCCCTCGGATATTGGTGATGGCATCTTTGCCAAAAAGCTTTTTGAGCGCATTCACATAGACCCGTATCGCCCCATCGCTCACATATTCATCCGGCTTCCACAAATAGCTATAGATCTGCTCCTTTTCGATGATCTTGCCTCTATTTTTCAAAAAGAGCTCCAGGAGTTTCGCCTCTTTTGGATTGAGATCGACCTCCTGGTCCCCTTTGGTAAGCTTCATCTCCTTGACACTATAAAGATACTCTCCCACCTCAATACGATCCTCTCCATAGACTCTTCTAAGCAAGGCTTGAACACGGAGCAAGAGCTCCTCAAGATCGACAGGCTTGGTGAGATAGTCGTCCGCTCCTTTGGTAAAGCCTTCTTTGAGATCCTCTTTTTGGCTTTTGGAGGTGATGAAGATGGTAGGGGTCTCATCCTTGCCCCGCCTTAGCTCCTCAAGCAATGTAAAGCCATCGGTATCGGGAAGCTTGACATCAAAGAGGTAGAGATCGTAGGGTTTGTGATAACCAAAATCTATAGCCTCCTTAGCGCTCATGGCCCAATCGACCTCATATCCTTCTTCACTCAAAAACTCCTCGATGGTCTCTCCAAAGAGCTTGTCATCTTCAAGTAGCAAGATCTTAAAGGACACTTCCCACCCTCCAGCGCAAGGTCTCTCCCCCAAACATCGGTACCACATCCCCGTAGCTTGGCGGCACCTCGAAAGGCTCCTTGAGAAGTGTCACCTCTTTTTTGGGCGGGGTGACACCGTAGATACGCCGGGCATTGTCGCTGACAAATTTTTGGAGATTGTCCAGCACGCCCGCCTCGTCGAAGATCTGAGCAAGTGCAGCCAGGGCGACTGGCGCGGTGAAGACGCCGGCGGCGCATCCGGGAGCCTCTTTTTTGTGCCTCGGATGGGGAGCAGAGTCGCTTCCAAACATCACCTTCTCATGAGCCATGAAGGCCACTTTGCGCAGAGCCATCCGATCTTCGGGCCGTTTGGCTATGGGCTTGCAAAAGAGGTGGGGCCTTAGCAATCCACCCGCTACGTCATCTAGGGTAATATAGAGATGGTGGAGCGTGATGGTGGCGTAGAGATTGTCGTAGCGCACCAGCGCGTCCACCGCCTCTTTGGTGGTGATATGCTCCATGACGATGGTAAGATCGGGAAATCTCTTGGCTATACGCTCGTAGATGGGGATAAACTCCGCCTCCCTGTCCATCACGAAGCCGTTGGTCTCACCATGCACACACAGAGGAATGCCAAGCTCACTCATAGCCTCCAAAACAGGAGCCAAAGCCTCGACACTGAAATTGTCCACCCCATCTTCGCTATTGGTGGTGATGCCGGCTGGATAGAGCTTGATAGCTAGGATATCCTCCTTGACCTCGCGCAAAAAGTCATAATCATATTCTGGACGAAAAAAGAGCGTCATATAGGGCTCAAAAACCTCCCCTTTGGTCGCTTCTTGGATGCGCTCTTTATACGAAAGCACCATCTCCTTTGATGTGACGGGAGGGACGAGATTTGGCATCACGAGCCCTGCCGAAAAGGTCTGGGCGCTCAGGGGCGCGACTCTTTGGAGCATATCGCCGTCTCGAAGATGCAGATGCATATCCAAGGGTGAATCGAGGATTATTTCCATTGCCTTCCTTTATACTATTATACCAACCATTCTTTTGTTATTCGTTAATCTCACACCAAATCTTTTAAAAGTCCCATCATCGCCTCTTGGTAGACGCGGGCTTTTTGGGCGTCTTTTGCCTCGAAGCGCGTCACAAGCACCGGCGTGGTGTTGGAAGCGCGAACGAGCGCCCAGCCATCGTCGAAGACCACCCGCACACCGTCCACGTCGATGATCTGCCTGATAGGCGGAAAGGAGCTTGGCGGATTGGAGAGTCTTTTTTTGAGCTCTTCGATGATGAGAAACTTTCGATCTTCGGTAGTGGGGAGTTTGATTTCTGGGGTGTTGTAGAGCTTGGGGAGTCGTTCGATCTCCTTATCGAGATCGACTCCTTTTTGGATCAGCTCCAGCACGCGCAGGGTAGCGTAGATGGCATCGTCGAAGCCAAAATAGCGGTCGTTGAAAAAGAGATGGCCGCTCACCTCCGCGGCGAAATCGGCGTCCACTTCGGCTATCTTGACTTTGAGGTTGCTATGGCCGGTCTTGTACATGATGGCCTTGCCGATTTTATCGATCTCGTCGTACATCGCCTGGGAGCATTTGACCTCGCCTACGACGACGGGATCGTCCATATGGCGGGCGAATATGACGGCCAGCTCGTCGCCTTTGAAGTTGTGCTTTTTGGTCAGCACCGCGATCCTGTCGGCATCGCCGTCATAGGCGAAACCTATCGTCTTCTCATCCAAAAGCTCTTTGAGATCTTTGAGATTCTCTTCTTCGCTGGGATCTGGGTGGTGATTTGGGAAAGTGCCGTCGGGCTCGCAGTAAAGGGATCGATAGGAGAGCCCGAGCCCTTCGAAGATAGGCTCGAGCACCACCCCCGCCACGCCGTTGCCACAATCGACGGCGATATCTTGCTCCAGACCTCTTAGATGATCGAACTCTTCGAGCATATAGTCGATGTAGCGCTCTTTGACAGGGATCGGTATAGAGCGCTCGTCATCCTCGATCGAGATGTCGCTTGCCAAGACATCTTCCCCAAGAGCGTAGATATCGTCGCCGAAGAAGGGCTTTTTGTCGATGGTGATCTTAAAGCCGTTATACTCAGGAGGATTGTGGGAGCCGGTGATCTGGATAGAGGCCGAAGGTGTCACATTTTTGCCCTCGACATCGAATTTTATGTAATTGCTAAAATAGTTCACGCCCGTAGGCACCATCCCCATGCCAAGCACCCTTTTGCCGGCTTTGTTGAGTCCAGAAGCCAGCCAGCCAAAAAGCGTGGGAGAGTGGAGCCTGGCATCGTACCCTACCGCCACATAGTCACCATCTATCCTTCTGCCCAGATGATAACCGATCTTCTTGACAATATCTTCATTAAGCTCTTTTTCAAAAATACCACGAATGTCATACTCACGAAAAATGGAGCGCATGGCACACCTTTTTTCGTGTAATTATAGTCAAAATTCAAATACATAATGTAAAGAAAATAATATAAAGCTGCTCTTGAGAAGAACTATCCCCAAAATCGGGCTTTTTTATGCTCACTTAAGAGTCTCGATCCCCTTAAAATCGGGTCTTCGGTGTAATTCCTGTTCGAGGCGGAGAAACACCTGTCGTCGTACTGATGGTCTCAATCCCCTTTAAATCGGGTCTTCGGTGTAATTGATATAGAAAAATTGCTAAACATTATTGAAGACAAAGTCTCAATCCCCTTTAAATCGGGTCTTCGGTGTAATCGGGGCTTGACCTCGCCATCTTGGCGCTCGGCGATTTGTCTCAATCCCCTTTAAATCGGGTCTTCGGTGTAATTGCAAGACTCCCTAGCAAATAAACTAATGGCGGGGCTGTCTCAATCCCCTTTAAATCGGGTCTTCGGTGTAATCAAAATGAAAAAAATTGAAATTAAAGAGCCTATCAAGGCGTCTCAATCCCCTTTAAATCGGGTCTTCGGTGTAATTTGACATTGCTCAAGGGCGCAAATCAGCCCCTAACAAAGGGTCTCAATCCCCTTTAAATC
>PUXX01000034.1 GCA_009659895.1 Campylobacterota bacterium | reverse complement strand
GAGATCAATCGCAAGAGGGCAGAACATATCATCACCATCGAAGATCCGGTGGAATTTGTTTTCAAAGACAAGCGCTGCATCATCAACCAAAGAAGCTTGGGTCAGGATGCTCTAAGCTACTCACGTGCTCTCAAGGCTGCCTTGAGGGAGGATCCCGATGTGATTGTGCTTGGAGAGCTCCGTGATCTAGAGACGATAGAGATCGCACTCCATGCCGCAGAGACCGGTCACCTGGTCATCTCTACCCTCCATACCCTGGATGCCAAAGAGACTATCAACAGGATCATCTCCGTCTTTCCGCCAGAGGAGCAAAACAGGATCCGCACTGTCTTGGCCTCTGTGCTAGAGGCGATTGTCTCACAGCGTCTCATCAAAGCCAAGGATGGAGGAAGGGTCGCTGCGGTGGAGTTGATGTTTATGACTGAGCGGATTGCGTCGATGATCGCTGAGAGTAAAGAGCGCTATATTCAAGAGGTGATAGAAGAGGGTGAGATCTATGGAATGCAAAGTTTTGACCAAGCTCTGCTCAACCTTTTCATTCAGGGCAAGATCGATTATGAAGAGGCGCTCAAAAACGCCACTTCGCGATCAGATCTCCAGCTCAAGATCAAGCATATCATAGAGCAGCAGCGTTCCCAGAGCCATAGTGGGGGAGGGATCTTTGAGCTTAAGACATAGTATTAAGCAAAAAGTAAAAAAAATTGGATATAATTAGCTCCCATTTAAATTTGATGAAGGAAGAGACAATGTTGGAAGGCATCGTTAGAGAGAGTACCGGCAAAAAAGCGACGAAAGCTTTGCGACGGGATGGTTATCTAATTGCCAACATCTACGGAAAAGAGTTTCCAAACATCCATGCAGCGTTCAAAAAGGGTGATTTCATCCGAACCGTACGCCACAAGGATAGCTTGGCATTTCCTGTGAAAGTTGGAGATAAAGAGCTTAAAGTAGTTGTCCAGGAGTACCAAAAAGATCCTGTCACGTACGATCTGCTCCATGTCGATCTCATGGTAGCGCAACCGGGCGTCGTGACATACTATATGGTCCCTATCAAGACCGTGGGTACACCTATTGGACTGAAGAACAAAGGTGTCCTGGTCACCTCAAAAAGACGAATCAAGGTCAAAGGGGCGATCGAAAATATCCCAGATAGTATCACGCTAGATGTAAGCAACCTGGATGTAGGTGATGCTATTTTGATTCGAGATATCGAACTGCCAGAGGGTGTAGAGCATATGACTCCAGAGCATGTAGCAGTCGTTGGAGTAGTCAAAGCGAAGTAATGTATCTTATCGTCGGACTTGGCAATCCAGGGCAGCAATACGCCAAGACCCGACATAATGTGGGCTTTATGGTGGTCGATAGGCTTATCGATCGCCTGGCTCCCTCTCCTATCTCAAAAGCCTCTTTTCAAGGCGAACTCTATAGATCTTCGAATATTTTGCTTCTTAAACCTCAAACCTTTATGAATCTAAGCGGTCGGAGTGTCGCTGCCGTGAAGAACTTTTACAAAATCGATAATATCATCGTAATCCATGACGATCTAGATCTGGGACTGGGCGCTTTGCGCTTCAAGATTGGTGGAAGCAGTGGCGGACACAACGGGCTCAAATCCCTGGATCAATATATAGGCTCTGATTATGTGAGAGTGCGTTTTGGAATAGGGCGGCCCACAAACAAAGAGGATGTGGTCAAGTATGTACTAAGCGATTTTACGCCAAAAGAGCTGGAGTGTATTGAGCCCGCGATCGAAAGAGCCGCCGATGCCTCGCTGGAGTTGACCAAGAAAGATTTGGAAGAGGTAAGGGCGACCTATACCCAAAAGGCGTTGAGCTGCGACTAAGCTTTTTGTGATACAATCAGCGAAAAAGTGGAAAAATGGCGGTACGATATCTCATAGCCTTGTATCTGAAAAATTTTCTTTTTACGCTTTTTGCTTTGGTGATCTTTTTTGTAGGGCTAGACTTTCTTACCTCAATCAAATCTTTGCCCAAAGCGGCCAATCTCCAGATCCTCTATGCCACATTCAAGGCACTTTATGGTATCGATATATTGCTTCCGATCTCCCTTGTTTTTGGGATGATAGCTACCAAACTCCACTTGATTCGATCCAACGAGCTAGTAGCGCTCTACGCCTTAGGATATGACAAAAGAAGCGTCATTCGGCCTATTTTTTTCACCTCTTTGGCGATTACGATTCTTTATATTCTTCTCCACGCCACGCCGATGACCTATGCCGAGGAGTACGCCAAAAATATCAAAAAATATGGAGCCATCTCCTCATTGACTCAAAATCTCTTCTTCAAGTACCAAAACAACTTTGTCTTTTTTGAGCGTCTGCTTCCTTTGCAGCAAGAGGCCGAAGGGGTCAAGATTTATGAGCTTTACGAAGAGCGTCTTAAAAGACTCATGATCGCTCCAAAAGCCTATTTTAAAAACGATCGATGGCATCTTCAAAACGCTCAAGTGGTCGTACCCAAAGCCAATAGGCTTCAGATTGCGCAAGAGCAGATCGAGACTCTCCAGGGCTACAAACCCAAGATCTTGGACAGTATCTATGAGGGTCGCACCAATATCTCTTTGATTGATGCCTTCTACGCCCTACGGCTCTTTGCAAAAGAGCGACTCGATCTTCGCAAGGTCAAGGCGGTACTGCTCTATGAGATCTTCTATCCTTTCTTCGCCCCTTTGGTCCTTATTGTTATCTTCTATTTTGTGCCTGTGAGCGCAAGGCTTGCCAACCTCAACCTCTTCACTTTTGGCGCTATTATCGCTTCACTGCTTTTTTGGGGGATCTACTACTCTCTCATCAAGCTCTCCTTTACCGGTACATTGGATCCCTTTTTGGCGGTGATTGGTCCTTTGGTACCTCTTGGGATGTTGGCGATTCTTTTTTATAAAAGATTTTAAAGAGTTTTGATAAAATCTAAGCCAAAAAAGGATAGCCGTGGATTATCGGGCGTTAGCGCAAAAATACGATACACCTCTGTATGTCTATGACTTCAACGAAGTCGCCAAAAACTACCATGCCGTCAAAAACGCCTTCAAAGCCAGAAAGTCCCTCGTCGCCTACGCCGTCAAGGCCAACTCCAACATGAGTCTGCTCAAGCTCCTCGCCGATCTTGGCAGCGGGGCCGATTGTGTGAGCATCGGAGAGGTCAAGAGGGCGCTCTTGGCAGGGATTCCAAGCTACAAGATCATCTTTAGCGGCGTTGGCAAAAGAGACGATGAGATAGCCGAGGCTATCCAAAAGGATATCCTCTATATCAATATCGAAAGCGAAGCTGAGGCTGAGCGTGTGGAGCTCATCGCCAAGGAGCTTGGCAAGGTGGCAAGAGTCAGTTTTCGCGTCAATCCCGATATCGATCCCAAAACCCACCCCTATATCTCCACGGGGCTGAGCGAAAACAAGTTTGGCGTCGATATCGAGACGGCCAAAAAGCTCTACCTTTTTGCCAAAAAGTCCCCCTATCTTTTGCCTGTCGGCATCCATTTTCATATAGGCAGCCAATTAACCCAGCTTGAGCCCATCAAAGAGGCGAGCGCCATCGTCGCTGAACTGGCCAAAAGTTTGCAAAAGATCGATATTGATCTTAAATTTTTCGATGTCGGAGGAGGGCTTGGGATACGATACAAGGATGAAAAGACCATCGAGCCCTACGACTACGCCCAGGCGATTCTTTCGACTCTTAGCGGCACCGATTATACGATCGTCACCGAGCCCGGCCGCTTTATCGTCGGCAATGCCGGAGTCTTCTTGACACGAGTCCTCTATGAAAAGCAGACGGCCTCCAAGCGCTTCATCATCGTCGACGGCGCTATGAACGATCTTTTGCGCCCGAGCCTCTATGATGCCTACCATGAGGTGGAAGTGGTGGGGAAAAATGGTGATGCGACTCTGGCCGACGTGGTGGGGCCGGTGTGTGAGAGCGGGGACTTTTTGGCCAAAGATCGTCTTTTGCCAAAGACAGAGCATGGCGACCTCATCGTCGTAAAAAGCGCCGGAGCCTATGGATTTGTGATGAGCAGCAACTACAACACCCGCCCACGCCCGGCGGAGGTGGCCCTAGAGGATGGCAAGGATAGGCTCATTCGAGAGAGGGAGAGCTTTGAGTATATCATCGAAAAAGAGATAAGGTTCATGGTGTGAAGCTCTTTATCGACGTGCAAGGGACGCTCATTAGTGACGAGGATCGATCCCCGCTGCCCGGAGCCATTGATTTTATCGATAGGCTCAACCAAAAGGGCATCCCTTACGTCGTCATTACCAACAACACCAAAAGCTCCAGCGAGGAGTTTTGGCGCTTTTTAAGAGAATTGGGCTTTGCCATTCCCAAGGAGCGCTATATCGATCCGCTCATGGTGCTCCAAGAGGTGGTTCAAGCCAGACGGATAGCTGCTTATGGTGTGGAGAGCTTTTTGGAGGTTGTGCAAGGTTTAGGCTATGAGCTCGATTACGACCAGCCCGAAGCGGTAGTGCTCAGTGTCAAGAGCGACTACACCTTCGATGAGTTCGCCCAGATTGACGAGTTTTTGCTTGGCGGAGCGAGATTAGTGGGGATGCATAAGACGACGCTCTATGTCAAGGATGGCAAACGCTACCCTTCCGTCGGAGCCCTTTTAGCGATGTTTGAGTATGCTTGTAGCGTCAAGGGCGAAGTGGTGGGCAAACCCAGTGAGCTTTTTTATCAAAAGGCGCTCCAAAAGATCGGGGGCAGGTTCGATGAGGTGGTGATTATCAGCGATGACGTGGTCGGCGATCTCGTAGGGGCCAAGCGCCTTGGGATGAGGACCCTTTTCGTGCTTACGGGCAAATTCAAAAGCGCCGAAGAGATCGTGCCAAAGCTCGATCCCACCCTTCGTCCCGATATGATAGCCTACGATCTCAACGAAGCGGCACAACTATTAGGAGTGGTATGATGGAAAACAAACTCAAAGAACTTCGCAAACGAATCGACGCTATCGACGATGAGATATTAAAGCTTTTAAATGAGCGCATGGAGGTGGTCCAAGAGGT
>PUXX01000037.1 GCA_009659895.1 Campylobacterota bacterium | reverse complement strand
AGGCCTTGGACTGGATAATTGGCGGCGATATATCCCGCCACTCCAGATCCCAAGCTTCTGCCAATAAGGATGTTCTTTTTCGTCTTGAACCGATCGAAGATCTTTTTTGCTGCTTCCAATATCGCCTCTTGGGAGGGGTTTCCTTTGGAGTGGCCAAATCCCGGATAGTTGAAGCTGACGATGTTGTAAGGAAGATCACTAAAATAGCCCAGCGCTCTTAGAGCATTGTCGGCGTTGCCTCCAAAGTAGAAGATCGTCCCATCGCTCTTTCGATCCATTATCCCCACTTCGATGCCCTCTATGAAGAGTTGCTTCGCTCCTTTTGGAAGCTCTACCTCTTTTGGGGCCAGATCGGGGCGAAAGATGAGCCGCTCTTGGAAGATATAGAGATATAAAAGAGCGATGAGATAGAGCAGGAGGCCAAAAAGCAGGAGCTTCATGAGAGGCGGTGCTTGTAGTCGCAATAATCGAACCTTCGCACGATCTCCAGACGCCCGTCCTCTTTGAGCAGTGCTAAAGAGGGAAGGCGGATGCCGTTGAAGGTGGTGTTTTTGACGAAGGTGTAGTGGATCATATCCTCAAAGATGATCTTTTGGCCGATCTGGAGGGGCTTATCAAAGCTATAATCCCCGATGACATCTCCGGCCAGGCAGCTGTTGCCTCCAAGCCGGTAGGTGTAGGGCTTCTTGCCGGGCTCGTTTGCGCCTCTTACTTGGGGGCGGTAGGGCATAGCCAGGACATCTGGCATGTGGGCTTCGGCGGAGGTGTCGAGGATGGCGATGTCGATGCCGTTATGGACGATATCGACCACGCTGGCTACCAGAGGCCCCGTTTGCCATCCTACCGCCTCTCCGGGTTCTAGATAGACCTCTACGCCGTATCTGGCTTTGAAATCTTTGATGAGATCGATAAGGAGCTCTCTATCATACCCCTCTTTGGTGATATGATGGCCCCCTCCAAAATTGACCCATCTGCACTTTGGTATAAATTCCCCAAACCGCTCTTCAAAGCCTTGGAGCACCTTTTGCAGACTCTGGGCGCTCTCCTCGCAAAGAGCGTGAAAATGGAGCCCCTCCAGATCCTGGTCCCAGACGAAGTTTTCCCTCGTGACTCCAAGGCGGCTAAAAGGTGCGCAAGGATTATACAGATCGACCGGAGCGGCGCTTGTTTGGGGATTGACCCTTATGCCTATGGAGCAGCCGTGCTTGAGGGCCGTTTTTTTGAATGTGCGTAGTTGGTTGAGGGAGTTGAAGACGATATGATCGCTCATCTTGGCGATGAGCTCAAACTCATCGTCTTTGAAAGCGGGCGAGTAGGTATGCACCTCCTTACCAAGCTCTTCGAAAGCCAGCTTCGCCTCCCATAGCCCACTCGCAGTAGCGCCGTGGAGATACCTCTTGACAAGACCAAAGGTGCTCCACATGGCGAAGCCCTTGAGTGCCAAGATGATTTTGGCTCCGCTTCGCTTTTGCACCTCGTCCAAGATCTCCAAGTTTCGCCGAAGCAGATGCTCCTCGCACACATAGCAAGGAGTGGGAATCTGATCTAAAACCTCTTCGATTCTACTATCTGGCACCGCCGAAGACCTCTTGAAGGAGCTTGGTAGATCTTGCCGCCGCACTGGATCGGATCGCCTTTTCTTTTTGCTCGATTACTTTATAGAGCGCGTCCAATGCTTTGTTGGTCACATAGGAGCTGAGATCTTGCTCTTTTGGAGCTCCTTGCATACCAAGAGCCCCAAGGGCCGCTTGGGCGTATTTGTTGGATGTGTAGTCCTTGCCGTATTTGGCGTAGTACTCCATCATGGTCTGGTAGTATTTGGTCACCTTTTGGGACTCCATATGCTTCTTGATGATGGGCGCTATCTTTTTGGAGAGTTTCTCGCCGGCGTGGGTTTTGAAATACTCCGTGATGGCGTTTGGTTTGTCGCTGGCCACCAGCCTCTTGGCGTCTTCGAGCTTCATGCCTTTGATGGTCTCCATCAATACCGACGCGGTTTCGGGTATCGCCTCTTCGGCGGCGCGGTTCATGGAGAGCTCGAACTGATCGACATATTTACCCATCCCGGCACTCCTTAGCACCTTGGCCGCCGTTTGGGCGGAGGAGGGCAGAGGGATCTTGAAAGGGCTTTTATAAAAGCCATCCTTTTTGCCAAGCGTTGAGACGGCGCTTTTGACCCCCATCTCCAAAGCCTGCTTGATAGCGCCGGTCGTCTTTTGGTCCCCCGCCACCGAAGCGGCAGAGGGGGCTGAGTTTGAGGATTTCATATATTCTCCCGCCGCGTTTTGGAGCTTGTCCAAAAATCCGGCTTGAAGGGTGAGTGAGAGTATCACCGCAGATAGTGTGAGCTTTTTCATCGTATCTCCCTTGTTTCGTTTGGATCCATCTCCAGGACGTGCCACGGCAGTCCTTGGCGGCCCAGCTCCTCCATGAAAGGATCGGGATCGAACTGCTCCATATTCCACACACCGGGCCTGTACCATTTGCGCTCGAGCATCATCTTCGCCCCTATCATAGCCGGCACGCCGGTGGTGTAGCTGACACACTGGCTATAGACCTCTTTGTAGGCCTCTTGGTGGTCGCAGATGTTGTAGATGTAGACTTTTCGCCGTTTGCCGTCCTTGATCCCTTCGCAGACTACGCCGATATTGGTCTTGCCCTTGGTTCTAGCTCCAAGACTTGCTGGATCTGGAAGCAGGGCTTTAAGCACGTGCAGGGGCACCACCTTGCAGCCGTCCACCTCGATGGGGTCGATGCGGGTGAGTCCTACGTTGTCCAGGACTTTGAGGTGGGTGAGGTAGCTCTGGCTAAAGGTCATCCAAAAGCGGATTCTTTTTAGCCCCGGGATATGCTTGACCAGCGATTCTTCTTCTTCGTGGTAGAGCAGATAGCTCTCTTTAGGGCCGATTTCTGGGTAGTCCCAGACCATCTTGATCTCCATCGGCTCGGTCTCGATCCATCGGCCATTCTCCCAGTATCTGCCTTTGGAGTTGACTTCACGGATGTTGATCTCGGGGTTGAAGTTGGTAGCGAAGGGGTAGCCGTGATCCCCGGCGTTGCAGTCTAGGATATCGATATACTCGATGGTGTCGAAGTAGTGCTTTTGGGCGTAGGCGACGAAGACATTGGTGACTCCAGGATCAAAGCCGCTCCCAAGGAGCGCCATGATACCTCTTTCTTTAAAAGGTTCATCCAGTGCCCACTGGGGCTTGTATTCGAATTTGGCCGTATCAGGGTGCTCGTAGTTGGCGGTATCGAGGTAGTCCACCTTGGTCTCCATACAGGCCTCCATGATAGAGAGGTCTTGGTAGGGCAGGGCTACGTTGATGACCAGATCTGGTTTGACCAGGTTGATAAGATCGATGAGCTCGTTGACGTTGTCCGCATCCACTCTGGCCACGTCGATGTGGCGGTTCCATTTATCCTTGATCTCGTCTCGGATCTCCTCGCATTTGCTCAGCGTCCTGCTAGCTAGGGTGATGCTTTGGAAGGTATCTGGGTTGAGGGCGCACTTGTGGGCGACGACCCGTCCTACCCCTCCGGCTCCGATGATGAGGACTTTTCCCATTGGCATCCTTTTTTATTTTATTATACTATGTTTCATGAGCCTCTCATAGCCTTCCAGTGGCTTTTTGGTCAGATCGGGGAAGTAGCCTCTTTGTCCTTTGCCCTCCGGTCCGTGGCATCCGGTGCAGTTGCCATAGAAGAGAGCTTTGCCCTCCTGGACCCACTCAGGGTGGGATGGGCTATATCCTTGGAGGGTGGCTAAAAAAGCGGCGATCTTCTTGGCTTCCTGGGGCGATACGGTACCGCCTGGCATAGGACCGCTGGGGTATTTGAAAAGATCGAGCCCCTCGTTGATCACCCACTCCACATACCGCTCAAAGCACTCTGGACAGTCTGGGCGCAGATCTAGAGCGCTTTGATGGG
Organism: Campylobacterota bacterium; assembly: GCA_009659895.1. Lineage (GTDB taxonomy): Bacteria > Campylobacterota > Campylobacteria > Campylobacterales > Nitratiruptoraceae > Nitratiruptor. The sequence continues at coordinate 1,113 of PUXX01000037.1, read as the reverse complement.
TATGGGATGGGGATTGGGTAGAGGTGATGGCGGTCTCTTTGTGTTTGATAAAGTAGGCTAGAGCAAAGAGGATCAAGGGTACCAGAAGGATCCAGATCGGTCTCATCCGCCTCTCCATAATCTTTTTTTATCGAAATTATAACTTAAAATAATTGCAACTTTTGTAGCTTTTTTGATAAGTTCTTTTTTGTAAGATTAGAAGAAAAAAGGAGAAGATATGGAGACACTCAACATCGTCTGTCCCAACTGTCTAGCTATCAACAGGATCCCAAAAAAGGATCACTACAACAAAGCCAACTGTGGCAAGTGTGGATACAATCTGCTCGATACCCATCCTATAGAGCTTGATCCTACCAATTTTGAGGTGATGATCACCAAAAACGACATCCCTGTCATTGTCGATTTTTGGGCGCCGTGGTGTGGGCCGTGTCGGATGATGGCGCCAAATTTCGAAGCGGCTGCCGCGGAGTTCCCTCTCAAAGCCAGATTTGCCAAGGTCAATACCGAAGAGTATCCCCAGCTTGCACAGCCTTTTGGCATTAGAGGGATTCCTACGATGATAGCGTTTAAACACGGAAGAGAGCTCGATAGAGCATCGGGAGCTTTGAGTGCGCCTCAGATTGTGCAGTGGGTGAGTCAGTTCGTCTGATGTGGCTATACCGGCGCTAGCCGGTATAGAGGAGTGCAGATGAGCCTTGTTAGAGTTTGGAGATATAATCTGCCAAGGCTTCGATATCAGCGTCGCTGAGATTTGCCACTTGGCCTTTCATCAAGGCGCCCATGCCATAGACATTTCTTGTACCCGCTTTATAGCCTTTGAGTGCCTCGACGAGTTTCTCTTTGCTCCATCCTTTGATAGGAGCAGATTTTCCAAGAGCTTTTTTCTCACCGTGCATTCCGTGGCATCCGGCACACTTTTTGTATAGAGCTGCTCCATCAGCCGCCATGAGAGTGACCGCAGTCGCTGCTGCTAGAGTAAGTACCGCTAGTTTTTTCATGATAACCTCCTTTGTTTGGTTTGATTAACAGCTAGGCACGTTGCCACTGTCGCTTGCATACTCATAGGCAAAATCGAAGATATGCTTGAGTTGGCTCTCTTTGAGATACCCTTTT
>PUXX01000065.1 GCA_009659895.1 Campylobacterota bacterium | reverse complement strand
AAAGGCTCCTTGCAGGGCCGTTTACGAAGGCGGGTACCTTTACGCGATACGATTTTGCAGGTGTGCAGAGCGCGTTTGACTGGGTCTTCATCACCAACGACAAAATCGTCTACCAGCTCCAAGGCAAGGAGCCGAGCGATCAGGATGTCTTCGGATGGAAGAGGGTGGATGTCTCACCCAAGATCGACGAGAACTCATGGAATATGATCTATATTGGAGACTTCGATAACGACGGGGATAGCAGATTTGACTGGGTTTTGTATCTCAATAGGCAAGATACCGATCAGATCTACAAACTTGCCGGAGTGAGCAGGCAAGGGACCTTCGAATATGAAAAGATCGACGATCTTGTAGTGCATATGGATGGGAGTGAAGTCACTTTTGCTTCGAGTGACGCCGTGCAATGGAGTGCCGGCCAAAGGCTCGAAAAGCTCAAGGTGATTAGCCCGCAAGATCTAAGAGGCATTACACTCAAAACCAATCTTGTCCATCACTACGAAGGGATCACTCAACAAATCACCATCGAATTCTACTGCGATGGCTCTTTTCACTATCATGACGAGCTGTTGACGGGGCAGTACGATCAGATCATCGATATTCGCGGATCAAAAATCGTCATCGAGTTTGGCTCTATCTATCTTTATGGCATCGATCAAGAGGGTCAGCCTGCCGAGGAGTATGCCTATACCATATCTGGCGACGGCTATCTCTACGCCGGCAGGAGCTGCTATAGCATGGATTATCCAGACGAAAAGGGGCAGAGCTGCCCTTATGGCGCATATCTGGAGACTATTTTGGTGCGTGAGGTCTGCCGTTAGAGGTGGCAGTAGAAGAGGCGATCAATCATCTCTTTGGAGAGGGTCTGAGTGGTGATGACGATATCTTTGATATCAAGATCGGCCAGCACTTCGGCCTCTTTGTCGTCTCGCACTCTGGCTACGATATGGGCGTGGGGCGCCATATCCAAGACCGCCTGGGCGACCAGGCGGATCTTTTCGAGATTGTGAAAGGTGATGACCACGGCGCAGGCTCGGCGGATAGAGAGCTGCTCCAGGACCGATCGCTGGGCCATATTGCCAAAAAATATGGGTTCACCATTGGCTAATCCCTCTTCGTAGAGTGCCAGATCGTGCTCGATGATTACGTACTCAAATCCACGCTCTTTCAAACTCTTTGCCAGCACTTTACCCAAAGGACCGTATCCTCCTACGATGATATGGTTGCTAAATCCTGTGGAGTCGATTCTGAGCTCCTGGACAGGCTCTTTGAAGAAGCGATCGGCTATGGTTTTGAGATGTTTGAGAATAAAGGGTGTCACGATCATGGAGAGGATGACAGTAGAGGAGAGGATCTGGAGAGTTTGATCATCCAGTAAATGGTTGTTGGAGGCCAGGACAAAGATAGCCAGAGCGAACTCCCCGATTTGGCTAAGAGCTAGAGCGGTTTTGAAGGCGGTGCGCTTTTGTTCGCTGATGGAGAGTATGAAGTAAAGAATGAGAGCCTTGAAGATCATGACTCCAAGGAGTAGTACTATAATAGTGGCAAGGTGATCAAAGATCGTGGCAAGATCTATTCTATTGCCTATAGAGAAGAAGAAGACCCCAAGCAAAAGATCACGAAATGGGGCAAGATCTGCTTCTATTTGGTATTTGTAGTGGGATTCGGCCAAGAGCATGCCGGCGAAAAAGGCTCCTAAAGAGTAGGAAAACCCAAAATATGCCGAGATCTCGGCGCTGAGCAGTATGACGAAAAAGATCGCCAGCAAGAAGATCTCTTGGGTCTTGCTAAAGATGGCGTAGCGCAGGAATCTATCGATGACGAATCGCCCCAAAAAGAGCAAGAGCGCAAAAAAGAGGATCATATTGAGCCCCGTTTGGAGGAGCAGCTTCTCAATAGCTACCTCTTTGGTAAAGATCTCGATCATCAAGAGCAGCGGGATGACGGCGATATCTTGAAAGAGGAGGATCCCAAGGGCCTTGCGCCCGTAGCTTGCGTGGATGTCACCCGTTTCGTTGAGGATCTTGAGCACGATGGCGGTAGAAGAGAGCGAAAGGGCAAATCCTATGATGATGGCAGATTTTGTCTCAAAACCGAAGAGAAAATGGGCTACGGTGGCAAAAAAGAGTCCGGTAAGAAGCACTTGGGAGAGTCCATAGACGAAGACCTCCTTTTTCATCACCTTCATCTCTCGAAAACTAAACTCAAGCCCGATGGTGAACATCAAAAGCACGATGCCAAATTCGCTGATATGTTCTAGGGTTTTGGAGTTGTGGACATTGAGATGGAAAAAGTGGGCCACAAGGATACCGGTAAAGATATAGCCTATGGCTGTGGGAAAATCGAACTTTTTAAGAGCGATATTGAGCACTGAGGCAATGAATATGGCAGCAAGGATAATCGCTATTTGTTCCATGGTCACTTTTTGGTGCAATTATAGCAACTAATTCACGATTAATCCACAATTAATTCACAATTTCTGTTTAAGATAAAATGTACAAAATTTTTGAAAGGATGGTGTATGGATTGGCAAAGACTCATAGAGCTTGGTGCTCAATATATCCAAAACAACGATGACGATGCGACGACGGGGATCGATCTAGGAGATATCGCCAACGCTTTGCAGAGTGTGCTTGGCTCAAAGGATGGAGGGCTAGATCTCTCAGGACTGGTCCAGCAGGTCCAAGATAGTGGATTGATGGAAGTGGTGGCTAGCTGGATCGGTAGTGGTGAGAATGCTCCTATTGAGCCAGAGAAGGTGCCGGAGTTGGTAAGTGAGGAGAAGGTGCGAATGTTCGCCGAGCAGCTTGGTATTAGCGAAGAGAGCGCAAAGAAGGCCCTTGCCGACGCATTGCCGGCGGTGGTGGATGAGGCGACCAACGAGGAGCCAAGCCTTGCGGAGCAGATGTTGGCCCAAGTAGGTGGCGTCGAGGGAGCTATCAATCTTCTTAAAAAATTCTTCTAAGGAGGGCAGATGTTTGATTTTATCAAAGATATAGGAGCCAAGATCTTTGGAAGCAAGGAGGAGGCTCCCCAAAAGCTCAAGGAGCATATCGAAAGCGACAATCCAGGAGTGGAAAATCTCGATATCGAAATGAGTGACGATGGTACCGTCAAGCTCAAAGGAGAGGCGAAGGATCAGGAGGCACTAGAAAAAGCGGCCTTGATGGCCGGGAATGTAGAGGGAGTGGAGAAGGTGGATGTCTCTGAGGTGCAGGTCCAGCAGCCAAGCCAAAAGAGAGTGGAGATCTATGAGATCCAAAAGGGAGATACCCTCTGGGCTATCGCCAAGAAGTTCTTTGGTGATGGCAATAAATGGAAAAAGATCTTTGAAGACAACAAAGAGGTGATCAAAGATCCTGACAAGATCTATCCAGGACAGAAGATCAGGATCGTATTAGAAGATTGAGAGCCCAGTTTTTTGGGTAAAGAGCTCCAAAGCGATAGTGCCGGCGTAGGAGTTGCCGTATCTATTGAGGGCTGGGGACCAGACGCAGATCCCCATCTTGCCCGGCACTACTGCGACGATACCTCCTCCTACGCCGCTTTTCCCCGGCAATCCCACATGAAATGCGAACTCTCCGCTGGCGTCATAGTGTCCGCACGTGAGCATCACTGCGTTGATACGCTTGGCTTGGGTAGGTGAGCAAAACTCCTTTTTGAGCAGTGGATCGGTGCCTCTATTGGCCAAAAAGAGCATGGAGTGAGCCAGCTCTTCGCAGCTCATCTCCACGGCGCAGTGTTTGAAGTAGGTCTCGACGCAGGTGATGGGATCGTTGTCAAGATTACCGAAGCTTTTGATGAGGTTGGCCAGAGCCCTGTTGCGGTATCCGTGCTCCATTTCTGATTTGGCTACTTGGGGGTTGATGTTGATATCACCTTTTTTCGATATTTCCCGTATGAAGCCCAAGATATTTTCGAGGGTGATGAATTCATCCTTGTAGTAGCTTATGAGCGAATCGGTGACGACAATGGCTCCGGCGTTGATGAAAGGATTGCGGGGCTTGCCGTGTTCGTATTCTAGCTGCACCAACGAATTAAAAGGTGTGCCGCTGGGCTCGACGCCCACTCTTTTGTAGAGCTCTTTTGAATACATCTTCAAAGCCATCGTAAAGGTGAAGACTTTGGAGATACTTTGGATAGAGAACCTTTTTTGGGCGTCTCCCACACTAAAAAGCTCTCCATCCAAAGTCACCACGCTCATGCCAAACTGCTTGGGATTGACTTTGGCGAGCTCCGGGATATAGTCGGCCACTTTGCCTTTGCCGATGTAGGGTTTGACCTCTTTGTAGATCTCGTCGAGGATTTTTTGGTAGTCCATGTGAGCCTTTGTGTCAAAGGGCCAAGAAGCCCTTTGAAGATTTAGCAGCTGTAGTAGAGCTTGAATTCGTATGGATGAGGTCGTCCCTCGACGGGGTTGACTTCTACCTCATACTTCCAGTCGATATACTCTTTGATGAAATCTTCGCTCATGACGCCGCCGGCGGTGAGGAAGTCGTGATCTTTCTTGAGCGCTTCGAGCGCTTCGCGAAGAGTCGCTGGCATCGTTTTGATACCTTGGTCTCGAAGCTCTTCGAGAGTATATTCAAAAAGATCCTCGTCTCTTGGCTCACCCGGATCGATCTGATTTTTGATACCGTCGATTCCTGCCATCAAGATAGCGGTGAAGGCCAGATACGGACAGCTTGAGCTATCAGGGCTTCGAAACTCGACTCTTACGCTCTTCTCTCCCGATCCGTAAGGGATTCGAAAACATGCGCTTCGGTTTCGTGAGCTGTACGCAAGCACGGATGGTGCTTCGAATCCTGGCATGAGTCGTTTATAGGAGTTTGTGGATGGGTTGGTAAACGCCGCTACGGCTCCGGCGTGCTGGATGATTCCACCGATGAACCATTTGGCTATTTCGCTAAGATTGCCGTACTCTCCGGCTTTAAAGAAGAGGTTCTTACCATCTTTCCAGATAGAACAGTGCACGTGCATTCCGTTTCCGTTGTCACCGTAGATAGGTTTAGGCATGAACGTAGCCGTTTTGCCGTTGATGTGGGCGACGTTTTTGA
>PUXX01000025.1 GCA_009659895.1 Campylobacterota bacterium | reverse complement strand
TCGAAGATCAAGACAAAAGAGTCGATCTAAGCCTCAAGCAGTACTTTTATGATCAAAAGGGCAAAGAGCTGTGGTATCATCGTCTCATGCAGCCTATCGAGTATGAGGAGGATGAGAGGCTAGGAGATCTTGAAAATGAGGTAGGGATCTGGTTTGGCGAAGAGCTCTTGCTCAATAACTATCTCTTCTACTCTCATCGCCGAGACACTATCGTCTCCTCAGTGACTACACTAAGCTACAACGACGACAAAAACGATCTGTTCCTTTCCCATTTTTACAAAAATAGAGTCAAAGGGGAGAGGGACTCCAACTTTGTCCGTTTCCAAATGGAGAGGGCTTTATCAAAAAAATATAAACTATTTGCTACAATAGACTTCGATATAAAAGACCAAAACGCCCTCAACTGGAGCGTGGGGTGGAGAATGAAAAAGGAGTGCTGGAGCTACGAGATCCGCTTCCAAAAGGAGGTGGTACCGCTCTTGACCCAGCAAGGGAGCGACTCATACCAAAACAGAACCGTCTATTTTCGTGTGGAGCTCTTTCCCCTTGGTGGCATCTCCAAATCGATTCGTAGCGTACAGCGACAAAGGATATTTTGACAATGAAAACGGAAGCGAAAGTAGGACTTTTTGTAGCGATAGGATTGCTCTTTCTTTTTTTGCTCTCCACGCAGGTGAATAGATTTGCCAATGTGGGGAAGAAGGGATATGAGATCTACGCTCTTTTGGATGACGCTAGCGGTCTGGAGAAAAACGCCAAAGTACGTATCAAGGGCGTGGATGTGGGATTTGTCAAGGATATGAAGCTGGAGGGGACGAAGGTAAAGGTGACGCTCTTTATCTTTGAAGGGGTCAAGATCCCAAAGGACTCCGTGGTAGTTCTCAAGCAGCAAAGCCTTCTTGGCAGCAAGTTTTTAGATATTGAGCCAGGAAACTCCAGTGAGTACCTCAGTGCCGGGGAGACACTGGAGCGCCAAAAGAGATTTGCCAGCTTCGATGAGACCAGTACCACCATCAGTGAGGCAGCCGAGGAGTTTCGGGCCTTCATCGCAGATCTAAGAGAATCCATCGCTGGCAGCAGCGGAGAGGATCTCAAAAAGAGCGTCGAAAATCTTCGAGCCATCACCGCCGATATCAAAGAGCTCATTAGAAAAAATAGCGACAACATTACCAAAAGTATCGAAAATATCAAAATAATGGGTGAGAAGCTAGCAGCAGCCGGGGAGAAGTTTGGACGTATGAGCGACAAATTCGCCTATACCGCTGATAGTATCAACAAAGAGCTTCCCAAGATCTTGAAAAGAGTGGATGATCTTACACTCTATCTAAGAGACTCCAGCAAGGATCTCAAGCAAAAACTCCCTACTCTGATGGATAAATTTGCCGCTATCGAAGATGAGCTCCAATCCCTCATCAAAGAGAACAAAAAACCTCTCAATAGCGCCATCAAGTCCGCCGACAAATTCTTTAGCAGCGGGGGAGAGTCCTTTAAGAAGCTGGATAAATACCTCTCATCTATTGGCAAGAGCCAGATCGAGATGGATTTTCGCAGCTACTATATGAGTAAGGATGACTACAACAAAAACACCTTCTCCCTTAGCTACATCCCGGTACCAAACAAATACTACATCCTGGAGGTGGTCTCTGGGGATGATTTTAGCCGTACGGATGCCAACGGCAACGTGATCTTGCCCAAGAAGCATGAGGAGTCCAAATATTACGTCAGTGCTCTGTATGCTAGACGATATGGGGATCTTCGCTTTCGGTTAGGTCTGATAGAAAATACAGGCGGAGGAGGGATCGATTACTATCTTTTCAACGATCAAGGGAAGTTGAGTATGGATCTGTATGACTTCAACGCCGTCAATGATGTGCGTGGAAGCGATCCCCACCTGAGCATCTACTATCGTCAGCGCTTCTTGAAGCATCTTGACGCCTATATCGGTGCGGACAATATCCTCAATGCAAAAGCCAGGAACTATCTCTTTGGTCTGGGGCTCAATTTTGTCGATCAGGATATGAAATATCTTTTAGGAACGGTCAGTGGGGCGGGAAGCTTTATCAAGTGACGATCCGGTAGCTCTCATACGATGGGCTCTGGAGAGGCTTGGGCTTCCTGGGATGGTCAGCTACCAAGAGATCAAGCGCCGGTACAAAGAGCTCTCCAGACGCCACCATCCAGATCTAGGAGGCGATCAGAGCCAGATGGCCCAGATCAACGAGGCCTACACCATTTTGAAAAACTACATCGAAAATTATCGATTTAGTTTTAGCGAAGAGGAGATTTTAAAGCAGTTTCCTCATGTGGAGTATTTGAAAAAATTTCGATTTTAAAAGGGGTAGAATGAAGTGTCGATTCGAATTTGAGATGAACAATCTCAAAGAGATTTATGAAATAGGGGAGGTGGCCAGACAGGCCAACGGCTCCGTACTGCTTCGAAGTGGCAAGACGGTGATGCTGGCTGCTGTGGTAATGGACAAAGAGCCGGTGGAGGAGGATTTCTTGCCATTGACGGTGCAATATATCGAAAAGAGCTATGCAGCCGGCAAGATCCCGGGAGGCTTTGTCAAGCGTGAGCAAAAGCCCGGAGATTTTGAGACATTGACGGCCAGGATCGTCGATCGTGCTCTTCGCCCTCTCTTTCCAAAGGGGTTTTTGTATCCGGTGGTGATCACGGTGATGGTACTCAGCGCCGATGAGGAGAGCGACTTGCAAGTATTGGCTCTCAATGCTGCCAGTGCCGCGCTTTTTATCTCCGATATCCCGATCAGAAAAGCGGTCAGTGGTCTGCGTGTGGCCAAGATCGATGGTCAGATCGTCTACAACCCAAAGCTGAGCGATCTTAAGAACAGCACGCTAGATCTCTATCTAGCCGGTACGAAAGAGGAGCTCTTGATGATCGAGATGGCGGCGATCGGCACAGAGAAGGTGGAGGTGGTGCCCACGACTGTCGATCCTTTTATGGATCCGACACTGGCTGAGGAGGTGATCACCATCAAAGAGCCCAACGCCATGAATGAAGATGAACTGGCCGATCTCATCGCCGGGGGCAAGGAGCTGATCGTCGAGGCGTGCAAGGAGTATGAGAAGTATCTCATCGAGCCGGCCAAGCCTCACATCCAAGTAGAGATCGTGCCAGAGACGATCGATGAGGATATCTGGATCTATATCGATGAGATCTACAAAGAGGAGATCAAAGAGGCGGTTAGGGCCATGGCCAAGAGTGAGCGCAACGAGCTGCTCAAGGAGATCGCCAAGAAGATTGCCCAAGATGAAGTGGCCAAGGAGCAAGGATGGGATGAGAAGCTCATCTACAAAGTGGTCGAAAAATATAAACGCAAAATCGTGCGCGAGATGATTCTCAACGAGGGTCGGCGTGCTGATGGACGGGGATTGAGAGATATACGCCCCATCGATATCAAGACCAATATCCTCCCATCTGCCCATGGCTCATGCCTCTTTACCAGAGGGGAGACACAGGCACTTGTGGTCTGTACGATCGGTGAGAAGACCGATGCTCAGATGTTTGAGATGCTCACCAGCAGGGGGCCAGAGTATGAGCACTTTATGGTCCACTACAACTTCCCGCCCTTTAGCGTGGGAGAGGCCAAGCCCATCACCGCACCTGGCAGACGTGAGCTAGGGCATGGCAATCTGGCCAGAAGAGCTCTTGAGCCGGTGGTGGAGGTACCAGAAGACAAGACCTACCGCCTGGTATCTGAGATCTTGGAGTCCAATGGATCCTCTTCGATGGCGACGGTCTGTGGCGGTGCGCTAGCCATGAGAGCTGCCAATATCGAGCTAGCAGATCTGGTAGCCGGTGTGGCTATGGGATTGGTGCTTGAGGGGGATCGCTACGCTATCCTTACCGATATTATGGGACTAGAAGATCACGATGGTGATATGGACTTCAAGGTAGCCGGGACACACGATGGGGTGACGGCGATGCAGATGGATATCAAGCTTGGTGGTATCAAGCATGAGATCCTCAAAGAGGCTCTCCATCAAGCCAGGGATGCTAGGCTTGAGATCCTCAAGATCATGAAGGAGGCTGAGGAGAAGATAGAGATCAACGAAGAGAACCTGCCCACCTCCCACACCATCACCGTCCATCCAAGCAAGATCGTCGACATCATCGGTCAGGCTGGCAAGACCATCAAGGAGATCATAGAGAAATTTGAGGTGAGTATCGATATAGATCGAGAAAAGGGCAAGGTCAAGGTCACGGGACGCAGCAAGCCCAAGGTGATCGCTGCGTGTGAGCATATCCAGACCATCACCAACAAACCAGCTCCAGAACCGGTCAAGTTCACCCCTGGAGAGATCTTGCGGGGACGCATCAAGCGGGTGACGGCTTTTGGGGCTTTTGTGGAGCTTCCTGGAGGTGTTGATGGGCTTTTGCATATCTCCAAGCTCTCATCTGGCCGTGTCAACAGAGTCGAAGATGTGGTCAACGAAGGCGATGAGGTAGAGGTCGAAGTGCTCAGTCAAAAGGGTCACAAGATAGAATTGGCTTTGCGTCAGGTGATCAAGAAGCGCTGATTTACCTAGCTTTAATGATCTTTTGTTTATAATTTTGGCGCGAAGTGGCGAGTAGGGACACGCAAGCCGAAAGGACTTCGCAAAAATATCAGGAGGTTTTCTATGAAAAAGTTGCTTCTTTTGCTGGTAGCCTTCGCTGGATTCGCATTTGCGGGTGATGGCGAGAGCATGATCCAAGCGTACAGTGTCGTTGCGGCTGGTATTGGTCTGGGTATCGCTGCAGCTGGTGGTGGTATCGGTATGGGACATACGGCAGCTGCCACAATTGCCGGGACTGCAAGAAATCCTGGTCTTGGCGGTAAACTCATGACTACGATGTTCATCGCGCTAGCGATGATCGAAGCGCAGGTTATCTATACCCTCGTTATCGCTCTTATCGCCCTTTACGCCAACCCGTTCTTGGGATAAGGGCCAAAACTCTTGCCTTTTGGCAAGAGTTTTGCTATACTTTCACCCATCAAAGCGGCAGTGGCGGAACTGGTAGACGCGCAAGGTTGAGGGCCTTGTGGCAGCAATGCCGTGGAGGTTCGAGTCCTCTCTGCCGCACCATA
>PUXX01000076.1 GCA_009659895.1 Campylobacterota bacterium | reverse complement strand
ATAATAGTCATTCTTTTTGATTTTATCGACGATCGAAGAAAGTTCGTCTGCACAAAGCAAAGAGACGAAGGTGGTTGAAGCCAGTATTATATTGAAAATTTTTTTCTTCATTTTAATTCCTTATGTAGTAATATAAATAACGAGTTTATTATTTGTAAGTTTAAAGAAGCATAAAAATAGAGAAGCTTTTGGGCACGGAGGATATGGTATTATACGCTTTAGCGATAGGTATAGGAGAGTGAGTATGCGTATATGGATCCTTTTGCTGCCGTTACTGCTCTTTGGAGCCAACGAAGCCAATAAGAGTCAATTTTTCAAGGTCTTGATGGAGCGGCAAAACCCGTATGTCTTCGATAAAGAGCAACGAGTCGAGCTCAAAAAGGCGGAACTCGAAGCTAAAACGAAGCAAAAGATAGCCGAGATGGAGTATAAAAAGGCGGTCGATGTGGAAAAGGTCAAGAAAGAGGCCGTCGAAGTCAAATCAAAAGCGGAAGTCGAGAAGCAAAAGGTGGCTATCACGCCAGAGCAAGAGATGGTGCAGGTGCGCCAAAAGATGATACTCTATGGTTTTATTTTCGCGCTCATTACTCTTATCGTCATCTACTTTATCTTCAAAAAATACCAAGCCCACAAGGAAAGAATAGAGCTTGAGAAGATGCGCTTGCAAGAGTCGATCCATGAAAAAGAGATGCAGATGAAAGAAAAGGAGCTCCAAGCCCAGATGGCCGGCAAGCTCATCGACGCAATCGCCAGCGGGAAGCTAAGCAAAGAGCAGGAGGAGAAGCTTTTAAAAATCGCTACGGGAAGTAGCAATCTTTTGGAGCACAAGGGAGATTAGACCTCCCCTACCTCCTCTTCGATTTCTCTATTTGGAAGCAAAAAGCCGATAGCTATGAGCGCCGCTCCGTAAAGAAAGATAAACCAGTCGGCGTCGATGAGCTGGGTGAGTGTGAGTTTGCCGTAGTCTGGGCCCATGATAGATTGAAGATCGCCGTAAAAGTAGGTAAAGAGCGCTCCGGCAAAAATTCCAGCGATAAGCCCTACGAGCACGTCGATATTTCCTTCGCTTACCGCCACCGGTCCCGTTCCCGGACATAGTCCCAATATCGCCATACCGATAGCAAAAATCACGCCCCCAAGGATGAGGCCGCCAAGCATGATAGGCTTGATGTGATAACTCGCCCACCCCATTTTAATCATAAAATAGAGCCCGATAGAGGCGATACCGATGCTAAAGAAGAGCATTTTGGGCACTTTGAAGCCTTTGAGCATGGCAAATCCGGCGATCTTGTCGAAGGTATCGACCCTACTCCACTGAATAATCACCCCAAAGACAAAACCGATAAATAAAATAAGAGGAATCGATCCATGATTTTGCTTTTGGACAAGATCGATCGTTTGTGAGAAAAACTCAAAAATATTGAAATTCATCAGCTATCCTTTAGATTTTTGTAAAAGAGTCGTCCAGTAACTATCAAGACCACGATCGCCACACCGCCAAAGATGAGGCCACTTACCGCCGTCTGACTGGCACCGCTAAGAAAATGGCCGCTGGTGCATCCACCTGCCAATCTCGCACCAAAGACCACCATGAAGCCCCCAATAAAGCTCCAAAAGAGCCTTGAGGCTACCGAGCTGTTTTTGTGCTTCTTCCATAGAGGTGGCAGGATACGAAACTTGAAGGTCTTGGTGATGAAGATAGAGGTAAACGCTCCGCCAAGCAAAACGCCAATGAGGAAAATCACCTCCCAGCTTCCGCTCTTTTGAATCTGCTTGAAATACTCTGTATCGGTAAGCCCGAAAAACCACGCCCCCATGTAGGCGATCCCCGTCGAAGCTCCGATAGGTCTGTTGGCCCCCCACTGGCTAAAGGTGAACCAGATAAGAATCGCCAAAGCGATCCCAGCTGGTATCCAGCCGAGTCTTCTTGGAATGTTCATAAGCCGTCCTTATTGGAAAATTTTGCTCAAATTATAGAACAAGGAGGGCTTATAAACAAAATAAATTGATTTTAAGATTTCGATGAGTCAAAGTGATGGATCGGCGCCGAAGCGCCGAAGATTAGAGTCTTGGACCCGCCGCGGAGTAGTCGAAGTTGCCGTAGCCCTCGTAGCGTTTGAAGTTTTCGATAAAGAGCTTGGCGAGGTGTTCGAGCTGTCTGTCGTAAGCCTCTTTGTCTTCCCATGTGTTGCGAGGGTTGAGGATATTACTATCGACTCCGGGGATAGCGGTAGGGATAGCGAGGTTGAAGATTGGAAGCGTCTCGAACTGGGCGTCGTTGATAGAGCCATCAAGGATAGCGTTGATACAAGCTCTCGTAGCCGGTAGGCTCATGCGCTCCCCTACGCCGTAGGGCCCGCCTGTCCATCCTGTATTGACCAGATAGACGTTGACGCCATGCTCGTCGATCTTCTCTCCCAAAAGCTTGGCGTAGACTGTGGGATGGAGCGGCAAGAAGGCCTCGCCAAAGCAGGCGCTAAAGGTTGCCACTGGCTCGGTGATACCCCGCTCCGTTCCCGCTACTTTTGCGGTGTAGCCGCTTAAGAAGTAATACATCGCCTGCTCTTTTGTGAGCTTGCTCACCGGAGGCAGCACGCCGAATGCGTCAGCGCTTAGGAAGATGATATTTTTGGGATGAGGCCCTTGGAGATCCTCTTTGTGTTTGCAGATGTGGTAGATGGGGTAGCTCACTCTCGTATTTTCTGTTTTGCTGCCATCATCAAAGTCCACTTCGCCGTCGTTGACCACGACGTTTTCGAGCAAGGCGTCGCGCTTGATGGCGGCGTAGATGTCGGGCTCTTTCTCTTTGTCAAGCCCTATCACTTTGGCGTAGCATCCGCCCTCGAAATTAAACACTCCCTTGTCGTCCCATCCATGCTCATCGTCACCGATGAGGCGTCGGTTCGGATCGGCGCTCAGCGTCGTCTTGCCTGTGCCGCTAAGCCCAAAAAAGAGGGCTACGTCGTCCTCTTCGCCGATGTTTGCCGAGCAGTGCATGCTGAGCTTCCCTTCCAAAGGAAGCCAGTAGTTCATCATCGAAAAGATCCCCTTTTTAATCTCTCCTCCGTACCACGTCCCGCCGATGATCGCCACGTTCTCTTCGATGTTAAATATGATGAAGACTTCGGAGTTGAGGCCGTGCTCTTTGAATTTGTCGTTGGTGAGTCTTGGGGCTACGTAGAGGGTGAAGTCGGGGTGGAAGTTTTTGAGCTCCTCTTCGGTGGGGCGGATGAACATGTTCTTGACGAAGTGGGCTTGCCACGCCAGCTCGGTGACCACCCGGATTGCCTTTTTGCTATCGTCGCTGGCTCCGGCATATGCATCCATCACATAGAGCTCTTTGCCGCTTAGATATTCTTTGACCTTGGCAAAAAGCTCGTCAAAGACCTCTTTGGAGACTGGCTGATTGATCTCTCCCCAAGCGATATGATTTTCGCTCGGGGGCTGTTTGACGAAGTATTTGTCCTTTGGGCTGCGCCCCGTAAAGATTCCCGTATCGACCGCGACGGCGCCCAGGTTGGTCTCTACTCCTTCTTGCTGTGCGATTTCATGCTCAAAAAGCGTTTCGTAATCCGGATTGTAATAGACCTTCTTGACATCTTGGATGCCAAGTTTGTCAAAATCGTTGATCTCCATTTCGACCTTCTTTAGGTAGTGATTTGTAACGCAATTGTAACAATAATTTGCTAAATTTTCTACTACTGCTTATGAGTCTCGGCATATTCGGGCGAGCAGAATATTCCGCAATGGCACTTGCCCTCTTCTGGGATCTCTTTTTCGATAGCCGGCTTGCACGGACAGATACGATCGTCGGCACTTTTGAACTTACCGTCCTCTTCGATCACCATAAAGCAGGGGCAAAATCGCTTACCGTACATAAGCTTGTGCCGGGCGAGTCCCATGATGACCCCTTCGTTGACCTCTTCGTTGGGGTTGTAGACCCATCCAAACTGCTTGCAGACTTTATCGGTGAATTTCTTGGTCTTTTCGAGCTCGTCCAAAAACTCCTGACTGCTCATATCGATTTCGCGTCGTACCGCCATATCCCTCTCCTTTTTTGGGTTTTTAAATCATACCAGCTCATAAATTATATTTTTTTAAAACTTTTCTACTCCACTCCCCTTTTAGAATCGATAAACAAACAGCTCTCCAGCTCCTCGCTGCTGCCGTCTTTGGAGAAGCGGGTGATGATCTGTCTGTCTCCTTTGATGATGGGAGCTATGAGGAGGCCATTTTCTTTGAGCTGATCAAATATGCGAGGCGGTACACTAGAAATAGCGGCACTAAAGAGGATGCGATCGTAGGGGGCAAACTCCCTCCAGCCCAGCATCCCGTCGGCGTAGCGCACGTGGATGTTGTGAATACCCAGCTCCTTGAAGCGCCTTTTGGCTTCGATCACCAGCCTCTCGATCCGCTCCACCGTAAAGACGCGCCTTACAATCTTGCTCAAAATCGCCGCTTGATAGCCACTGCCGCATCCGATCTCCAAGACGCTATCGGCTCCTACCGGATCTAAATATTGAGTCATCTTCGCTACTGTCAAAGGGGAGCTGATCCATTGGTTGCCGGCGATTGGGAGGGCGTCGAGTTTGTAGGCGTGATGTTTGAAGCCCAGAGGGACGAAGAGTTCTCTTGGGACGCTGGCGAAGGCCTCTTTGACCTTGGGATGGAGCTCAAAGACACTGTCGATATTGTGAGCCAGCCTTTGGCACTTTTGATGTTCGATTCTTTGGACCAGGTTCATAGACCGATATCCATATAGCGCCGCATCTTCTTGATGTCGCCAAGATCGACTTCTTTGTTTAGAAGCACTCTTCGATCGTCTCGATAAGGCACGCCAAAAGGATCGATGATGGCGCTGCTTTTGGCCATGTCGTCGTTGGCGCTATCGCTGGCGATCAAGAAGCATTGATGCATGAGCGCCAAGGCTTCGGTAAACTGCTCGAAGTGGCGTTTGCGCAGCTTCCCCCACATCGCCGGGACCAGGATGATGTCTGCTCCCCTGAGCCGCTCCCAGATCTCAATGAAGCGCAGCTCAAAACAGATAAGAAGCCCTACTTTCAGTCCATTGACTTCAAAAAGTCTGATATCTTCCAACGAGCCGCTGCTAAAGTAGTCGGTCTCACCGCCAAACTTGAAGAGCCGGACTTTGGGCTGCTCGTAGATGAGTTTTTCTTGGTAGAGGACTTTGGCGAAGTT
>PUXX01000094.1 GCA_009659895.1 Campylobacterota bacterium | reverse complement strand
GGGCTTGTGCAAAGCGTTGGCGTCCACACCTCCGCTGAGCACTTTACCACTAGAGGGAGTGACAGTGTTGTAGGCCCTGGCAAGCCTTGTGATGGAGTCTAGCAAGATGACGACATCTTTGCCCATCTCGACTCGTCTTTTGGCCTTTTCGATGACCAGCTCCGCCACACGGACATGGTTTTTAGCCGGCATGTCGAAGGTGGAGCTATAGACCTCCCCTTTGACACTTCGTTCCATATCGGTCACCTCTTCGGGGCGCTCGTCTACTAGGAGTACGATGAGCTCCACTTCGGGGTGATTTTTTGCGATGCCGTGGGCTAGCTCTTTCATCAGCTCTGTCTTCCCACTTCTAGGCGGTGCTACGATGAGGGCCCGCTGCCCTTTGCCAATAGGGGTGAAGAGATCGAGTACTCTTCCGGTCAGCTTCATGGGATCATATTCTAGCTTGAGCCTCTCGGTGGGATAGAGGGGTGTGAGGTTGTCAAAGAGGGGGCGTTTTTTGGACTCTTCTGGGGGAAGGTAGTTGATAGCCTCGATTTTAAGAAGAGCATAGTAGCGCTCCTGATCTTTTGGAGGGCGCACCTGCCCCGTGACGATATCGCCGGTCCTAAGAGCAAATCGTCGAATCTGAGTAGCACTCACATAAGCGTCGTTGGCGCTGTTGGAGAAATTTTCGTTGATAGCTCTTAAAAAGCCGTACCCTTCGGGGGTGACTTCCAAAATACCGGTAAAGAGGATATACCCGCCTTTGCTTACTTGGTTCTTGAGGATCTCAAACATCAGATCTTGGCGTTTGAGTTCTTGAGGGTTTTCGATGCCTAGCTCCGATGCTATATCTAAAAGTTCGTCGATCGATTTGGTCCGTAGCTCCTCGATTGTATAGCCTTCTACGGGGATATGGGTTCTGTTGTGCTCCAAATTACCGTTTTTACCGGTCTCTACTGGAGGATTTTCAGATGTGTTTTGATTGCTCATGGTTTCCTTCTTTTGTTTGTAGCATACAATACGCAGAATCGTGCGGTCATAAAAGTTTTGAGGTATTATACCATATCGTCTTAAGAGTTTGCAAAGGCCAAAAAGAGCAGCAGAGGATAGAGAAAAACGTTGAGATAACTCATCCAAAGAGGCACCGGAGTCTCCATGGGGATAGGCACCGCTTCGTGGAGGCTGTTCTCTTCTATCTTTTTGACAAGGACGAGCTTGTAAGAAATATCCAAAAACTTCATAAAAAGCAGACTCATGAACCAGAAGTTGGTCAGATCGAATTTGATTCCAAGATAAAGGGCGTAGATGAAGCTCGGGTGTGCGAAGAAAAAAACGAAAAGCCCCTGTCGATATTTGGCGTAGATATTGGCGACGATCTCTTTGAAGGTAGCGCCCCGTTGCCAAGATGATTCGTAAAATTCAAACAAAGCTAATAGAAAAACATATATAATAACCTCTTGCATAGCTATCCTTAAAAGGTTTGGTGTGATTATACTCAATACCGGCGGAACGTTTAATAAAATCTACGATCCCCTCATAGGCGGGCTTGTAGTTCCAAAGAGCGACGAAGCGGTGAGGGATATTGTACGAAAGCTCCATATGGAGTTGGAAGTACGAGGGCTCATCTACAAAGATAGCTTGGAGTTTGATGACGAGGATCGAAAGAGTCTTTTAGAAGCTATCAAGGAGCATGATGGAGACGTTGTCGTCGTGCACGGCACCGATACGATGGAAAGAAGCGCCGCTTTCGTGGCTCCCTATATCGAAGATAGATGCGTCGTTTTCACGGGGGCGATGGTGCCTTATAGCATTGATAGGGCTGAAGCGAGTGCTAATTTGATGCTGGCTCTGGCCAAGGCTTTATACTTTCGAAGTAGTGGCGTCTATATCGCCATGCACGGCATCGTGGATCGGTATGAGAGAGTCACGAAAGATCGACAAAGGGGCCTTTTTGTCAAAAGTTAGATGCGATCACTGCCATTTGGAGTTCGATGAAGGTGTGATGATTAAAGACGGCGATTATCGCTTTTGCTGCAAAGGGTGCCAAGGGGTCTTTCATCTTCTCAAAGCCGAGGGGCTTGAGAGCTTTTACGATAAGCTCGGCGATCAGACGCTCGAACCTGCCCAAAGAGAGCTTGATGATTTAGAAAAGTTTGATTTAGAAGGCTTTGAGAAGAGGTATGTCAAGACAAGGCCCGACGGGCTCAAGGAGGTCTATCTCATCATCGAAGGTATCCACTGCTCGGCATGTGTCTGGCTCAATGAAAAAGTGCTCCATAAGACTCCGGGCATCATCGAAGCCTCCATCAACTACACCAACAACAAAGCCCACGTGGTTTGGGACCCGGAAGTAATCAAACTCTCCGACATTATCCGGGTGATTCGATCTATCGGTTACAACGCCTATCCTTACGATCCCAAGCTCCAAGAGGAGAGAGCCGTCAAAGCCCGGCGCGACTACTACGCAAGAATCTTGGTAGGGGTTTTTGCGACGATGAATATCATGTGGATAGCGATCGCCCAGTATGTGGGATTTTTTACCGGGATGCGAAGCGATATCAAAAATATCCTCAATATCGCCGAGTTCGCTCTTGCTACACCCACACTGCTCTATAGCGGATGGCCCTTTTTCAAAGGAGCCTACTACGGGCTTAAAAATCGCTTTGTCAATATGGACCTTTTGGTCTCCGCCGGGGCGACGCTTACCTATATCTACTCCATTTATGCGATGATAACGCGGGTGGGGGAGGTCTATTTCGATTCGGTTACCATGATCATCACCTTCGTTTTAGTGGGCAAATACCTCGAGGTCCTCTCCAAAAAACAGGCCGTCGATACGATCGATAGCCTTCTTGGATCGCTGCCGACGGAGGTGGTGGTAATCAAAGATGGCCAAAAGGCGCTGGTGGCGGTGGAGAATGTGGAGGTGGGCGATATCATCGAGATAAAGCCGGGAGAGAAGGTAGTGATTGATGGAGTGATTGTGAGCGGCGAGGGGAGTTTTGATGAGAGTAGCCTCACCGGAGAGAGTGAGCCTGTTTTTAAGAGAGTGGGGGATGAGGTGCTCAGCGGCTCGATACTACTCGATAGCGTCATTCGCTACCGAGCCACCAAAGACGCTTCGACCTCACTTATTGCCAATATCGCCGAGCTTCTTGATAGTGCGATTGCCAACAAGCCTCGCTTGGAGCGTCTTGCCAACCAGATAAGCGGCTACTTTAGTCTCGTGATTTTGTCTATCGCGGCTCTAACCTTTGGGGGGTGGTATTGGATCGCCAAGGATTTTGAAGTGGCTCTTATTATAGCTGTGAGTGTGATTGTGATCGCTTGTCCTTGCGCTCTTGGACTTGCGACACCTATGGCGACGCTCGTGGGGTTAGGAGAGGCGCTCAAGCGGGGCCTACTCTTTAAAGAAGCCCAGCATTTGGAGTCGATGGCCAAGGCCGATGTGGTGGTGCTAGATAAAACCGGCACCATCACCAAAGGCAAACCGGCGGTGGTGGGCGTGGAGAAGTTTGGAAATTTTGATGAAAATATCGTCTATACCCTTACCGAGCACTCCAACCATCCAATAAGCCGCGGGGTGTGGGAGTATTGTAAAAGCAAAGGCTATGACAAGCTTTTGTCGATCGAGGATATCAAAGAGATCAAGGCCAAGGGATTGGAGGCAAAAATCGAAGGCAAAGAGGTAGTAGCCGGGAGCGCGGACTTCTTGGCCCAAAAGGGGATCGCGATCTCTTATAGCGGGGAGCACTCGATTTTTGCGGTAGCGATAGAGGGGCGGTTGGCGGCTATCTATGAGCTAAGCGACGAGATACGAGAGGGGGCGGCGTACGCTATCGGGAAGATAAAAGAGATGGGGCTTGAGGTGGTGATGCTCACCGGCGATAACGAAAAGGCGGCTTGGAAAGTGGCCAAACAGGTCGGCATCGACAAGGTTCAAGCCAAGCTCTTGCCCCAGCAAAAGAGTGCCTTTATCGACAAGCTCCACCAAGAGGGCAGAGTCGTCGTCATGGCGGGAGATGGTATCAACGACGCGGTGGCCTTGGCGTGTAGCGATATTGCTATTGCAATGGGAAGCGGGGCCGATATTGCTCTGAGTGTCAGTGACGTGGTGCTTTTGGACGAGAAGCCTATAAAGATATATGAGGCTTTGCGGCTCAGCCGCAGGGTATATCGGGCTATCCAGGAGAACTTGGCGCTCTCGCTTTTGTATAATGTCATAGCGGTGCCGTTAGCCGTGATGGGCTACGTCAATCCGCTCTTTGCCGCGTTGGCGATGTCTTTGAGCTCATTGACGGTGGTAGGCAATAGTATGCGCATAAAATTTTTCAAGGTGTGACGATGGATGCATGGGTTATTGGGATGATGATATTTATCTCGACGCTTCTTGGCGCCTTCGGGCTTTTCGCTCTTATTTGGGGGCTTAAGACCGGGCAGTTTGACGATACGCACAAGTTCTTGGATGGAGCGCGCTTCGACGGGGAAGAGGAGCTAAGGGACGCTGTGATGATGGATGAGAAGAAAAAGGAGCTTGAGCGCAGACGCAAAGATAAGCGAATTATGCCAAATTAGCGTTTTTGGTTCTCAAGCAGATACCAAAGCACCACAAGAAGTATGGGAAGTGCGAGCCAGACGGCTATTTGAGGGAGAGCGGGATTTTTGAGTATCTCTTCCATGCAGATTCGGGCAAAAAGCCCGAGGGATTAAAGCTTGGAGATATATTCTGCCAAAGCTTCGATATCGGCGTCGCTAAGATTTGCTACTTGGCCTTTCATCAAAGCGCCCATGCCGTAGACGTTTCGAGTGCCCGCTTTATAGCCTTTGAGAGCCTCGACGAGTTTCTCTTTGCTCCATCCTTTGATAGGAGCGGATTTTCCAAGAGCTTTTTTCTCACCGTGCATTCCGTGGCATCCGGCACACTTTTTGTATAGAGCCGCTCCGTCAGCTGCCATGAGAGTTACCGCTGTAGTCGCTGCCAATGCAAGAACTGCCAACTTTTTCATTCAATCCTCCTCTTTGTGATAAAATACGCCTAATTATAAACCAAACTTTCTTTAGTAAAAATAAAGGCTAATATTTGCAAAAGGCTATCTTTTTGGATCGAGACGGCGTCATCAACGTCGATCGCGGCTACGTCCATAAAATCGAAGATTTCGAGTTCATTCCCGGCCTCTTCGAAGCCCTGCGCCATTTCCAAAGGCTCGGCTACAAGCTCAT
>PUXX01000036.1 GCA_009659895.1 Campylobacterota bacterium | reverse complement strand
ACGACTGCCCTATCAAAGCCGAAGAGTATCTCATTCCGCTTCGATACGAGGAGCTTCGCGCCCTATGAAAAAGCTCGTCGATTTCTCCCGCTTCTCCTCCATTCGCATCGGCCCCAAAGTCGAAGTCGAGCTCATCGACACCGTCGATAGCGCTTTTGAGAGCTACTTCCTCGTCGGAGGAGCCAACAACCTCCTCATCTCCCCCTCGCCCCCGCCCCTTGCGACGCTTTCCAAAGCCTTCGACTATATCCGCATCGAAGGCGATACGCTCCTCATCGGCGGCGCCACGCCCACGGGCAAAGTGGTCTCCTTTTGCAAACGCCACGATATAGCTGGATTTGAGTTTTTGGCAAAACTGCCGGGCACCATTGGGGGAGCTGTGAAGATGAACGCCGGAGTCAAGGAGTATGAGATAAAAGATAGGCTCCTTTGGATCCGCACCCACGAAGGAGTCATCCCAGCATCTAAGCTCAACCTCCAATACCGCCGAAGCGACATCGATACTATCGTCTATGAAGCTGGATTTGTTTGTGAGAGAGGATATAACGAGGAGCTGCGCCAAAAGCTGCTTCAGCTTCGATCCAACCAGCCAAAGGAGCCGAGTGCCGGAAGCTGCTTCAAAAACCCGCCAAACGACTACGCCGGTAGACTCATCGAAGCGGTAGGGCTCAAGGGCGAAAGAGTCGGCGACATGGCCTTTAGCCCTATCCACGCCAACTTTTTGGTCAATCTTGGCAAAGGCAGATTCGATGAAGCGATTCGTTTGATCGAAATGGCAAAAAGCAGAGTCTATGAAAGGTTTGGAGTGGTGCTACAAGAGGAGATCATAATCGTATGATTCCCCCTCCCCCTCTGTAGCATTCGGGGCGAAAGCCCCGGGGCTAATATGGCAAAAGATTAAGCGGCAGCCGCTTTTTTCGCAGCTTCCAAAGCCTCTTCGTAGTTTGGCTCTTCAGTGATCTCAGGAACGAGTTGCTTATAGACAACGTTTCCGTCTTTGTCGATAACGAAGATCGCTCTTGCGAGGATTCCTTTAAGAGGTCCCTCAGCGATAACAACGCCATATTTCTCACCAAAATCTCTGTTTCGATAATCAGACGCAACAGTAAGGTTCTCTACACCCTCAGTCGAACAAAATCTCTTGCTCGCAAAAGGAAGGTCCATAGATACGACAGTTACGTCAACACCATCGATGTTTGCTGCTTCTTCGTTGAACTTTCGAGTCTCGGTCGCACATACGGGAGTATCGAGTGAAGGAACGACGACGATCATCTGCACGTTGCCTTGCGCTCCGCCTACTTGCTTCTCCGCAAGATCGGTCGTAACGACAGTCGCCTCGGGAGCTTTATCTCCAACGTTTACTTCATTTCCTTCCAAGTTTACAGGATTTCCTTTAAGAGTAACAGTTGCCATTCGCAACCTCCTTTTTATCATAGTTTAAGCACCGATAAGATGCTTGATACTGAAAGTATAGACCAAATCGGATAAAAACACTCCTATTTGGTTCGTTCAATTTTTTTTAATAAGTTTTTCTTAAGTAAAACAGCTTCTTGGCACCGCTCGTAGCTCCTCCATAGCGATAAAATCGCCCTTTTTGTAGGCTTCGATCGCGGCTCGTCCTATCATCGCCGCGTTGTCGCTGCAATATTGAAGCGGCGCGAAGGATATGGGCACTCCTCTTTTTGCACACTCCTTCTCAAAAGCGCTCCTTAGAGCCATATTGGCGCTGGCTCCCCCTACGATCGCAAAATCTTTTGGCTTATAGATCTCACAGGCCTTTTTCGTCTTTTGAAGCAGATGCGCAATCGCCGCTTTTTGAAAAGAAGCGGCGATGTCGGCCATATCTTGGCGGCTTAGGTGATCTATCTCCTCCAAGGCCAGTCGCACCGCGTTTTTGAGCCCGGAGTAGCTAAAGGCGAGCTCTTTGGAGTTTTTGAGCGGCACGGGGAAAGAGAAATGATCGGGATCGCCCCTTTTGGCCAACTCCTCGATAATCGGCCCACCCGGATAGCCAAGCCCCATCATTTTGGCCACTTTGTCAAAACTCTCCCCAAAACTATCGTCTAGCGTCGTCGCCAACACCTTGATATCGTCGTAGCCTTTGACGTCGAGTATCATCGTATGGCCCCCGCTTACCAAGAGCACCATCTTGGGCAATACCGCCTCTTTTTCGATAAAGAGCGAATAGACATGCCCTACCAAGTGATTGACACCAATGAGTGGCTTGTTTAGCGCCAGATGCAGCGCCTTTGCCATCATGATCCCCTCCATGAGCGTCACGGAGAGTCCCGGCTCGTTGGTGACGGCTATGGCTTTGATGTGGGGCAGATACTCCTTGGCCTCTTCCAAGATTTTTGGCAAGGCTTCGGCGTGAAGGCGGCTGGCGAGTTCCGGCACCACGCCTCCATACTCGCTATGGGCCAACTCTTGGGATATCTTCTTGTGAAAAAGGAGCTTGTAGTCCTCTATCCTCGTAACGGCGATAGAGCTATCGTCACAACTGCTCTCGATACTTAAAATCATCTCCCCTCCGAAACGATACTACTATCTCTCTTCGCCCACTCCAGCACCCACGGCCACTCCCCGTAGCCGCTTTGGGCGTTGATATGTCCGGCGTTTTGCAAGATGAGCATCTGGCAACCCAAATGGCGCTGATACTCACGGGCCTCATCGAGGCTTAAGTAGGGATCGTCGCTGGATACCACCATCACCGCCTCTTTGGCTCCCAAGCTCTTTGGCAGCTCATGGGGAAAAAACTGCTTGAGCAGATCGATCTTGGTCTGTCGTGAAGGTGGAGCGACCAGCAAGAGCCGCTCCACCTCCTCGATCTCTTCGGCGATGCTCATCCAGACCGAACAAGCCAAAGAGTGGCAAATGACGGTGGTTGGGCGAAACTCCTCAAGCCATCTTTTAAACTGCTTGATCCATTTGGCTTTGTTGGGATGATGAGGATGTTGGATAAGAGGAAATGCTACGACGCCGTAATCTTTGGCAAGTTCACCGGCCAACCAGCTCTGCCAGTGGGGATAGTCGCTCCCGCCCCATCCATGTAGGATCAAGAACCTATCTCTTCTCATCCTCGACCTCCGCTTCGATAGGCTCATCCTTTTTATTCTCCAGTTTTGGAGGCTCCGTCTTTCCTTGCAAAACCCCCAAGAGCCGCTGCTCTTGCTCGGGGCTCAGTTTGCCCTCGGCAATGGTGTCGATAATCTTGTTGGCAATCGCGATCTTGGCCTCGTTCTCCTTGAGGCGAAAATATTTTTCTAAGTTATCTTTGTAGGCTTGGAGTTTGTCTTGACGCTTTTTGTAAAAGTAAAGAATCACCAGCACCACGACGATGAGCAGGATGAGCGCTCCTAAGGAGAGGTAGAGAAACTGGCGCTTGAGCTCAAGCTCCTTTTGGGCCAAGAGCTTTTGGTTCTCAAGCTCGATAAGCTCTTTTTGCTTTTTGAGCTCAAGCTCTTTGAGTTTGTAGGCTTGATCGATTCTTTGAAGCTCCAAAGCCTGTTTCGATTTAATTTTGGCAAGTTCGATCTCCTTTTGGGCCTCGTTTTGGCTTCTTTTGAGCGCCAACTCCTCGATCTGGCGCTGCATCTTAGTAAGCGCCATCTCCTTTTGCCTGTCGGCTTCGAGTCTGGCTTTTTCTAACCTTGCTTCGATTCTGGCCTTGCGTTCACTCAGCTCATCCGCTTTTTTCTCAATTCGCTGCGTCGTATCCATACATCCGCCAAGCAATACGACAAGCAGCACACTACATATTCGCCACATAGCCTCTCACCTCTTCATCGATCCCAAAAATATCCTCAAGACTCTCCACCTTCACCCCCTCAAAGCGCTCGAACGCTCGAAGGATTCGATCATGCAGCTCGAAAAAGCGAATCGCTCCTCTTTTAAAGAGCTCGATCGCGGCTTCATTGGCCGCATTGACCACGACGCCAAGCTCTGGACGGGCTAAGAGGCTCTCTTTGAGCCGCCACACCGGATAGCGCTCCACGTCGATTGGCAAAAAGCGAAAAGAGCTTCCTATTAAAGAGATAGGCTCCAAAATCGGCTCATCCTCTACTCCTAAAGCGTATGCGATAGGAAGCTTCATATCGGTCCTACTCGCATGAAGGAGCGTCGATCCGTCCACGAACTCCACCGCCGCGTGGACTATGGAGCTGGGCTCGATGAGCGCATCGATCTCTTTTGAGCCAAAGAGCCAGTAGGCCTCCAAAACTTCGAAGAGCTTATTGACCATCGTGGCGCTATCGATCGTGATCTTTTCACCCATACTCCAGTTGGGATGCCGCAACGCCTCTTGGAGCGTAGCCTCTTTTATGCGTTCGATCTCCCACTCCCGAAAAGCGCCTCCACTGGCGGTAATGACGAGGCGGCAAAAGGCCCGTTTGGTCTGGAGTAGATACCAAAGCCCAAAGTGTTCGCTATCGATAGGCGTAATTTTGGAGACATCGATAAACTTCCCCGCCACCACGAGGCTCTCTTTGTTCGCCAAGGCCACACGTTTGCCAAGCTCCAGCGCTTTGAGCGTGGGACGCAGCCCCAAAAATCCCACCAAAGCGTTGACCACCACATCCGCCCGGCTTCGCTCCAGCGCCTCCAAAATCCCCTCTTCGCCGCTTAGGACTATCGGAGCGTCAACCTCAACCGGCTTTGCGCTCACGACGATGCGAGGACGAAATCGCTCTACCTGCTCTTTGAGAAGCTCCACGTTGTTCCCGGCGACCAACAGCTCCACCTCGATCCCAAACCGCTGGGCGATTTCGAGTGTATTGGTGCCGATAGAGCCGGTGGAGCCAAGAAGCGCTATTTTCACGAATTAATCCCTATTAATTCCGCAATTTCTCGCTTTATAAGTTCTTCTCGCTTTTGCACAAAAGCTTCAAAATTTTTTTTCACATCTTCTGGAGAGCTATCATCAGATGTGTTTAACAAAATTTCATACATCTCCTCATCAATAAAATGATCCTGCAAAATCTCTTTGACTCTTTCCTCGGTACCATACTCTTGTGTCATTTCTTTCAAATAATCTGCCGGAGCTTTTGAAGATATTTTTTTATTTGTTTCTGAAAATATCAATGTTCTATTCGCCACTGTATCATATAAAACTTCTACACCTTTACTCGACAAAAATTTTTTGGGAAAAATATGATGATCGTCTAATTCATTAAAACGAATTTTGTCATTCAAATAAAAATCTTTTGCA
>PUXX01000028.1 GCA_009659895.1 Campylobacterota bacterium | reverse complement strand
GCGGCTACGTCCATAAAATCGAAGATTTCGAGTTCATTCCCGGCCTCTTCGAAGCCCTGCGCCATTTCCAAAGGCTCGGCTACAAGCTCATTATTGTTACCAACCAGTCAGGCATAGGACGAGGTTATTATAGCGAGGAGGATTTTTTGCGTCTTTCAAAGTGGATGAGAGAACGGCTTTTGCAAGAGGGGATCGAGATAGCCGATATCTACTATTGTCCTCATCACCCAGATAGCGATTGCCTTTGCCGCAAACCGAAGCCGGGGATGTTAAAAGAAGCAATCAAAAAGCATAGAGTCGATCCCAGCCAATCGTGGATGATAGGGGATAAGCCCAGCGACATCGAAGCGGCGAGGAGTGCCGGGATCGAAAGGACGATCCTCATAGGAGAAGATGCCCGGACGATTTTTGATACAATTAAGATTATCAAAGGGTGAGGATGTTTGAGAACAAGACGATTTTGATTACCGGTGGAGCAGGGTTTATCGGCAGCAACTTAGCTTTTTACTTCCAAGAGCGCTTTCCCAAGGCCAAAGTCGTGGTCTTTGATAAGTTTCAAGACGGCACGAGGCTCGATAGCGGCAATCTTAGCTCATTGGGGCATTTTAAAAATCTCGTGGGCTTTCGTGGTGACGTGATTTGCGGCGATATCAACGATCCAAAGGATTTAGAGCTTTTAGATGAGTATCGATTCGACTATATCTTCCACCAAGCGGCCATTAGCGATACCACCGTCCAAAACCAGACCATCGTCCTTCAAACCAACCTCAACGCCTTCAAGGATCTCTTGCGACTTGCCAAGAGACATGGAGCCAAGATGATTTATGCTAGTAGCGGCTCGGTTTATGGCAAACTTCCCGGCCCTCACAGAGTCGGCGTTGAAGAGCCTATCAACGTCTACGGCTTTAGTAAGTTGGCGATGGATCATCTGGCCATGAGCCAAGAGGATGTGACGGCGGTGGGGCTTCGATACTTCAACGTCTATGGACCAAGAGAGTATTTCAAAGGCAAAACCGCTTCGATGATCCTTCAGTTTGGACTCCAGATTTTAAAGGGTGAGCGCCCAAGACTCTTTGAGGGGAGCGATAGGATCAAGCGAGACTTCATCTATGTCGATGATGTGATTCAAGCCAACATCAAAGCCGCCGCCGCGAAGCGAAGCGGGGTCTACAATGTCGGCACCGGCAAAGCCAGAAGCTTCCAAGATATCGTCGATATTTTGTGCAAAGAACTCGGTATCCATCCAGAGTATGAGTATATCCCAAATCCTTTTGTCAAGCAGTATCAGTTCTTCACTCAAGCCGATATCGATTCGACGAGGGAGGAGCTTGGATTTGAGCCGCAATACTCTTTAGAAGATGGAATCAGGGCCGATATCCCATACATCAAAAAGATTTTTGAAGAGGAGCTATGAGACCTCGTATTTTGGTGGTAGGGGATGTGATGGTCGATCACTACCTCTACGGCAGTTGCGATCGTATCAGCCCCGAAGCGCCGGTGCAGGTGGTGCGGGTAGAAAAAGAGCAAAGACTCCTCGGGGGTGCGGGAAACGTGGTGCGCAATCTCTTAGCCTTTGGGGCGGATGTGGGGTTTTTGAGCGTCGTAGGCGAAGATGAGGCAGCAGAGTGGATAAGAGAGGAGCTCAAAAAAGGCGCAGTGCGAAGCGAACTTCTCACATCTTCGCGCCCGACCACCAAAAAGAGCCGCATCATAGCCTCCCACCAGCAGATCGTGCGCGTCGATAAGGAGAATGATGCTCCTATCGAGTGTGAAGAGGAGCTTTTGGAGCGGTTTGAAACGATAGCCGACGACTACGATCTTATCTTGCTTTCCGATTACGACAAAGGGGTGCTCACGCCAAAAGTGGCCCAAGGGATTATCCAAAGGGCAAACGTGCCCGTCTTCGTCGATCCTAAAAGAGACTTTTTCAAATTTCGCGGCGCCACGCTCCTCAAGCCCAACAAAAAAGAGGCCTCAAACGCTGCCGGGATAATGATCGAGGATGAGAGAAGCTTGGAGGAGGCTGGATGGCGGCTCAAAGAGGAGCTGGGGCTTCAAAGCCTCATCATCACGCTCTCTGAAGAGGGGATGGCGATATTTGAAGAAAAACTTACCAAGATTCCGACAATGGCGCGAGAGGTCTATGACGTCACGGGAGCCGGGGATACGGTCTTGGCGGCTTTGGGGTATGCAGTAGCAAAAAAAGAGAGCCTTGTTGAAGCGGCGAAGTTTGCCAACTTGGCTGCCGGTGTGGTCGTGGGCAAAGTGGGAGCGGCGACGGCGACGTTAGGAGAGATCGAAGAGTATGAAAGAAGCCTTCGCCAAGCCACGCCCGAAGAGTTTATCAAGAGTTTTGATGAGATTGAGCAGATTGCTGAGGCTTTTAAAAGAAGCGGTAAGAGGGTGGTCTTTACCAACGGCTGTTTTGATATCTTGCACCTTGGGCATGTGAAGTATCTCCAAAAGGCCAAAGAGCTTGGGGACGTTTTGATCGTAGGGCTCAATAGCGATAGCAGCGTTCGCCGCCTCAAAGGGCCTCAACGCCCCGTCAATCCCCAGTTCGATCGAGCCTATATCTTGGCAAGTCTTGAAGCGGTGGATTATGTGGTGATATTTGACGAGGATACCCCTTATGAGCTTATCAAGCGGGTGCGTCCCGATATCTTGGTCAAAGGGGCCGATTATGAGGGCAAGGAGATAGTGGGCAGCGATATCGCCAAGGAGACGCGGCTTATTGAGTTTGTCGATGGAAAGAGCACCACGAAGATTATAGAGAGGATACGATGTTAGAGATTATAGAAAAAGAGATGCTTGAGCATCAAAAGGCGTTTGAGAGAGTTTGGGAGGAGTTGAGGTTTCATATCTATACCGCCGGGATTATCTGCACCGAGGCTTTGAAGAAGGGCAAGAAGATATTGCTTTGCGGCAACGGAGGGAGCGCGGCAGACGCGCAGCATATGGCGGCGGAGCTGGTGGGAAGGTTTGAAAAAGAGCGAAGAGCGCTGGCGGCTGTGGCGCTTACGACCGATACCTCCGCCCTGACGGCTATCGCCAACGACTACAACTTCGCCGAGGTTTTCGCAAGGCAGGTGGAGGCGTTGGCGAATGAGGGGGATGTGCTCATAGCTATCTCTACCAGCGGGGAGAGCGAGAACGTGCTTCGAGCCTGTGAGGTGGCAAGAGCCAAAAAGTGCAAAGTGGTGGGCCTTCTTGGGCGAGAGGGAGGGCGGATCAAAGATCTGTGCGATGCCTCTATCGTCGTGCCCCATACCAAGACGGCCAGAATCCAAGAGATGCATCTGATGATCGAGCATCTTTTATGCAAAGTGATCGATGAGAGCTTTTAGAGAGTGGATCGAGTATTGGCTGGTGCGAGGCCTCTTAGAGCTTAGACTTCCTAAAAAGGCCTTGTATAAGCTATTTGAAAGGTTGGCGGATCTGCTCTTTTTCGTCGATGCCAAGCGTCGGCGGTTGAGTGAGGAGAATCTTCGCTTGGCCGGATTCGATCCCGCCATAGCTAAAAGCTCCTACCGCCAGATGGCAAGGAGTGTGGCGGAGATCGTGCTGATGTGGCAAAGGCGCTTTGATTTTAGTGCTATCGAAGGGGATGTGCGCTTTAAAAGCGACAAGCCCAAGCTCTTTGTGACGGCTCATTTTGGCAACTGGGAGGCGTTGGCCCACCATATGGCCCAAAAGGGCGTCAAGGTCGCCATCGTGGGCAGAGAAGGGAACAACAAACTCATCGATCGCCGAATCGTCCGACCCTTTCGCCAGATGTACGGCAACAGACTCATCTACAAAGAAGGCGCCCTAAAACATCTCATCAAGGCTTTGAAGCAAGGTGAAAATGTGGGGCTTTTAATCGATCAAAAGGCCGGACGCGCGGGAGTGCCGACCACCTTTTTTGATCGACCTTGTAAGACGGTGCCGAGCGTCGCTCTTTTGGCCAAGCGTTTCGATGTGGAGGTGGTGCCCCTCTTTTTGGCCCGAGAAGGAGAGAAATTTCGCATCATCCAAAAGGAGTTTGCGTGTGAGGGGTGCGATGAGGTAGCCTTTACTCAAAAGCTCAACGATATTTTGGAAGATGTAGTGAGAGCCTATCCCGATCAGTGGTTTTGGATGCACAATAGGTGGAAGATGTGAGAGTATTGATTGTTAGCGACGGGCGCAAAGGACACGAAAATCAATCGATCGCCTACGCAAAGCTTAAGGGCGCCTCTTTTGATATCGTGCAGTTGCGTTTCAAGCATCCTTTGTTGAAAGCGCTTACCTATCTGCTCGATCCCTTGCGAATCTATACCGACAAGCTCTTCGAGCCCTTCGAAATAGAGGGCGACTACGATGAGGTGGTAGGAGCTGGGAGCGGGACCTATTATGGCGTGAAGCTTTTGGCCAAGCGCCTCGGCGCCAAGGCGGTGGCGCTGATGAATCCCAAAGGCTTTAGGAAGGGTTTCGATACGATCTACACTCCCTACCATGATGGCGGGAAGCTTCCTATCAACTTCGCTCAAGCCACGCCTTTGGGGCTCTATCGCCCCAAAAAGAGGTGCGTGGCGTTGGTGGTGGGCGGGAGCAATAGCGTTTTTTCTATGGATAAAGAGGCTCTTGAGAGCGTGGTGGAATATATCTTTGAGCACTTCAAGGAGTATGAAAAGGCGCTTACCACCTCTCCAAGAACGCCCAAAGAGATAGAGGAGTGGCTGGATGGGTATGGGTTTGATTATAAGGTGATCTACTCCAAACATCCCGTCAATCCTTTGGGAGATTTCATCCACAACTGCGACTATCTTTTTGTCACAATCGATTCGACCTCGATGATAAGCGAAGCGGTGAGCGGGGGCAAAGCGGCGGTGGAGGTGGTGCCACTTCATGCAAAAAAGAGAAATAAATATCAAAGAATGGTCGAAAATCTGGCCCAAATGGGAGCTCTTCATATCTTTGACGGGGGTGTGGGGAAAGCGCAAAAGAAGATTGAACTTAAGGAGTATCTATGAGGGTGGTGCAGCTGCTGCCCTCGCTTATCGAAGGGGGCGTGGAGCGAGGCGTGATAGAGAGCAACAAGGAGTATGTCAAAAGAGGGATCGAGAGCTTTGTCATAAGCGACGGAGGCCCTTTGGCGAAGCGGATCGAAGAGGATGGCGGAGTCCATATAAAGTTCGATCTCAAAAGCAAAAATCCTCTCACCGCTCCTTGGCGAGTGAAAGAGCTCAAAAAGATATTTCACAAAATCGCTCCCGATATCGTTCATGCCAGAAG
>PUXX01000033.1 GCA_009659895.1 Campylobacterota bacterium | reverse complement strand
AGTATTCGATCTATCAGCTCTCCTTTAAAGATCTGAGTCTTCTTGTAGATAAGGATCTACCTTATGATCGGATCCAGAAAGCTTTACGAAATGTTCCAAAACAGATCAAGCGTTTCTATCCTATCGATCTGTATGAGAGTGAAGAGCTCAAGGAGAAGAAAAGTTTGACACTCCGCTTTGCGGTACAGTCAGATGAGAAGACCTTGACAGAAGAGGAGATAGCCCAGATTATGCAAGAGATCTTGCGCACGTTGGAGCAAGAGGTGGGAGCGAAGTTGCGATGAAAAGTCTAAGAGTCTTTCCTGCAAAGAGTTTTGATATCGAAATTGCAGCTATCGCTTCGGATAAGTCGATCTCCCATAGAAGCGCCATGTTCTCTTTGCTTAGTGATAGGCCTTCGACCATTAGGAACTTTTTAAGAGCGGAGGATACTCTCAATACTCTTCAAATCGTCCAAGCCCTTGGAGCAGAAGTAGAAGATAGTGGCAGCTCCATCACCATCACTCCTCCTAGCTCCATCCAAGAGCCTGAAGATCTGCTAGATTGTGGCAATAGTGGTACAGGTATGAGGCTCTTTTGTGGGCTTTTGTCGGGAGTACGAGGCTTTTTTGTCCTCACTGGTGATCAGTATCTGCGAAAGAGGCCGATGAAGAGAGTCGTGGTCCCGTTGAGAGATATTGGAGCTAGGATCGACGGTAGAGAAGAGGGCAATAAAGCTCCTTTGGCCATAAGGGGCAATGAGGTGCTGGAGCCTTTTGATTATGAGAGTCCTATTGCTTCCGCGCAGGTCAAGAGCGCTATGATTTTGGCGGCGTTGCGGGCAAAAGGTCGATGCAAATATAGTGAGCCAGAGCTGAGTCGTGACCATACGGAGCGGATGCTTAGGGGTATGGGTGCCAATATTGAAACAACCAGCAAAAATGGACGCTATGAGGTATGGATAGAGCCTTTGAAAGCTCCTCTTCAAAGTTTGGATATCACGATTCCAGCAGATCCCTCTAGTGCTTTTTTCTTCGCTGTAGCAGCTGCTATTGTGCCTGGGAGCCGAGTAGTACTAAAAAATTTGACTCTCAATCCTACTAGGATAGAGGCATTTAGGGTATTAGAACAGATGGGAGCGAAAGTACAACTCATCCAAAAAGAGAATATCTATGAACCTATAGGTGATATCATAGTAGAATACGCTCCATTGCGTGCAGTGGAAGTGAGTCAAAATATCCCGTGGCTTATCGATGAGCTTCCGGCACTCTCTATAGCTATGGCTGTGGCAAAGGGGCGAAGTGTCGTCAAAGGAGCCAAAGAACTGAGGGTCAAGGAGAGTGATAGGATCGCTACTGTAGTGGAAAATCTGCGAAAATGTGGTATTGAAGTGGAGGAGTTTGAGGATGGTTATGCTATTGAAGGTGGTAAACTGCATTTTGCCAAGGTAAAGAGCCATGGAGATCACAGAATCGCTATGAGCTTTTTGATAGCAGGATTGGTAAGTGGGATGGAGGTAGAAGACGTGGAGTGCATAGAGACCTCTTTTCCCAATTTTGTGGATCTTTTGAGACAGATCACTGAGGTGCGAGGTGGAAATTAGGTTAGCGAAGAGTTATGGTTTTTGTTTTGGGGTCAAAAGGGCTATCAAAATCGCCGAAGAGAGTCCAAATAGCGTGACCTTTGGTCCGCTTATTCATAACAAAAATGAGATCAACCGGCTCAAAGAGCGATATAATGTAGGATTGGTAGAGCAGATCGAAGAGGTACCCGATGGTGGACGGGTAGTGATACGAACACATGGGATTCCAAAAGACAAACTCACCCTTCTTCGTCAAAAGAGCGTAGAGGTTATTGACGCTACATGTCCATTCGTGACCAAGCCTCAAGAGATTGTTGAGCAGATGAGTGATGAGGGGTATAGTGTGGTTATCTTCGGAGATAGCAACCATCCCGAGATCAAAGGTGTCATGAGTTATGCCAAGGATCCGATCGTCGTACTCAGTGTCGATGAGCTACGCACTCATCTGCCCTCAATCAAAGAAAAAGTGGCTACGGTGGCTCAGACGACGAGAAAATTTGAGGAGTATCAAAAGATCGTGGCTTTTTTGATGGGTCATAAGAAAGAAGTGCGTGTTTTCAATACTATTTGCAATGCCACTTTCGAAAATCAAGACGCTGCAAGGGAGCTCAGTAAAGAGGCGGATGTGATGATCGTCATTGGTGGCAAGAACTCATCCAATACCAAACAGCTCTATAATATCTGCAAGGAGAACTGCCCTGATAGTTATCTGATCGAAAATGCGTCGGAATTGAGACCAGAATGGTTTGAAGGGAAAAAAATGTGTGGAATTACCGCAGGGGCATCGACTCCCAACTGGATTATAGAAGAAGTTATAGAAAATATAAAGAAAAATCAAGTATAATTAGCAAAATTTATCAAGGAAAGAGATGAGACAAGAGGACATGATGGATATGGGAAATGAAGATTTCGCGAAGATGCTCGAAGAGCATGAGAGCCAAAGATCTGAGTCTAGAGTGATCGATGGTGTGATCGTTGAGATACAGGATAATGAGCGGGTGCTTGTGGATGTGGGCCAGAAGCAAGAGGGGATCTTGAGTATCAACGAGATCAAAGATAGCGAAGGCAACTTGATCTACAAGCCAGGTGATACTATTAAGGTGCTGGTGTCTGGCTTTCGGAATGAGAGGCCAATCATATCACATAAGAAGGCTCTGGCCAAGGAGAAGATCAAGGAGTTTATCGAAGCTCACAAAGAGGATTTCGAGGATCTTGTCATCGAAGGGAAGATCGTCGGAAAAAACAGAGGCGGATATATTGTCGAAAATGATGAGGGAGTACAATTTTTCTTGCCCAATTCCCAGAGCTTTTTCAAAACAAAGCCAGAAAATGGTCGAAAAGTGACAGCGAAGGTGATCAAGATCTCACCCCAAAACGACTCTATCGTCATATCACGCAAGAAGTTTATCCAAGAAGCTTCCCAAAAGCGTCGAGAGATCATCGAAGAGCTTCTCAAAGAAGACAAGGTGGTCGAGGGAACGGTCAAAAAGATCACCAACTATGGAATGTTTGTCGAGGTGGCACCAAACGTAGAAGGGCTTGTGCACTACAATGAGATCAGTTACAAAGGTCCTGTCAATCCGGCAAAATATTTTCAAGAGGGTGACAAAGTCAATGTCAAGGCGATCGACTACAACAAGGAGAAAAATCGCCTCTCTCTTTCTATAAAGGCTACACAGCCGGATCCTTGGAAAGAGATCGAAGGTGAGCTAGAGCCTGGAGATGTGATCAATGTCACTATAAGCAATATCGAACCATATGGCGCTTTCGTGGACCTTGGCAATGATATTGAAGGGCTTCTCCACATCTCTGAGATGAGTTGGGAGAAGAAGCCCAAACATCCAAAAGAGTATGTCCAAGAAGGGCAGCAGCTGGATGTGGAGGTGATTGAGATCGATACAGAAAATAGAAAACTTCGTGTCTCTTTGAAAAATCTTTTACCAAAACCTTTTGAAGAGTTTTTGAGCAAATATAAAGAGGGGGATATTGTTGAAGGGGAAATTACCTCTTTGACCGACTTTGGCGCTTTTGTCAAGATCGGAAATGTGGAGGGACTGCTACACAATCAAGATATCAGCTGGCAAAAGGGGCAAAAAGCCAAAGACATCTTCAACGTAGGAGATAAGGTAGAGGTCAAAATAGCCAAAATCGATAAAGAGAAAGAACGAATCTCTTTGGACAGAAAAGCTTTGCAAGAGAGTCCTATCGAAAAGTATGCCAAAGAGCATAAAGTAGGAGATATTGTCAAAGGTAAAGTCAAAGATATCAAAGATTTTGGTGTTTTTATCTCCTTGGATGAGAATGTTGATGCGCTTATACGCAATGAGGATCTAGCTCCTTTGAAGAAGGAGGAATTGAATAAAGATGACGAGATCGAAGGGGTCATCGTCCATCTTGATCCCAAAAACAACCGAATTCGGGTTTCGGTAAGGAGGCTTCAGCGTCTTAAAGAGCAAGAGGCTCTCAAGCAGATCAACAACGAAGAAGAGACCACAACCCTTGGAGAGATCATAAAAGAGAAGTTGGATAAGTAGGGTCGCTATGGAAAAAAGAAAAATTGTTGTTTGTGATCATCTGCACAAAAGAGCAGAAGAGATTCTCTCAAAAGAGCAAGATATCGAATATATCAATGCTGCGGACGTGCCAAAAGGTGAGCCGCTTTTTAAAGTGATCAAAGATGCAGATGTCATAATCACCAGATCTTCAACTCCTGTAGATAGAGAGCTTTTAGAACACGCCAAAAAACTCAAAGCGATCGTTCGAGCGGGGGTAGGTGTCGATAATGTGGATATCGATGAGTGCAGCAGGCGTGGGATTATTGTCATGAATGTCCCCACAGCCAATACTATCGCTGCTGTGGAGCTCACCTTCGCTCACATGCTTAGTTGTATGAGGGCTTTTCCCTATGCGCACAATCAGCTCAAGCTTGAGCGTATCTGGAAGAGAGAGGATTGGATCGGCAATGAGCTCAAAGGCAAAAAGCTAGGTATCATTGGCTTTGGGAATATAGGTAGCAGAGTGGGAAAAAGAGCTTTGGCCTTTGAGATGGAGGTGATTGCGTACGATCCCTATATTCCTCCTGAAAAAGCGACCAATCTTGGTGTCAAGTACACGACAGATTTCGATGAGATACTAGGATGCGATATCATCACCATCCATACTCCCAAAAACAAAGAGACGATCAATATGATCGATCGTGAAGAGATCGCAAAAATGAAGGATGGTGTCGTACTTATCAACTGTGCCAGAGGCGGTCTGTATAACGAAGATGCGCTCTATGAAGGACTCAAAAGCGGAAAGATCAAGTTCGCGGGTATCGACGTCTTCTCCAAAGAGCCTGCTACAGACAATAAGCTCCTAGAACTCAACAACGTCACTGTCACGCCACACTTGGGTGCCAATACAGAAGAGTCTCAAGAGAAAATTGCCGAAGGCGCAGCGGCCCAGGCGCTAGAGGCTGCCAGAGGCATTAGCTATCCAAACGCTTTGAATCTGCCGATCCGTGAGGATCAGATGCCACCTTTTGTCAAGCCATATTTAGAATTGGCGCAAAAGATGGGCAATCTAGCCGCGCAAGTCAATAAGGGGGCTTTTAAGTCTATCAAGGTCGAGGCTGAAGGAGAAGTGGCAGATTATATCGACTCTTTGGTCACATTTGCTACTGTAGGAGCGCTCAAGGAGTCTTTGGGTGAATCTATCAACTATGTCAATGCGGAGTTTGTAGCCAAAGAGAGAGGTATTGACATTCTAACCAAGCAAAAACCGGAATCTAGTGGCTACAAAAATAAAATAACCGTCAAGCTTACGACTGATAGAGACATTATTGAGATAAGTGGAACAATTTTTGAAGAGAGTGTGCAGCGTATCGTCGATATTAATAATTTTGCCTTGGATGTGGAGCCAAAGGGTAAAATGATTCTTTTCAAAAACACCGATGTACCTGGAGTTATTGGAGAGGTTGGCATGATATTAGCCAAGCACAACATCAACATTGCCGATTTTCGCCTTGGCCGAGACAATCATGGCCATGCTTTGGCCGTCATCATTGTCGATGATGACGTCAGCAAAGAGGTCCTATCGGAGCTTGCCGCTTTAAAAGCTTGTCTTTCCGTATCTTACGCCATTCTCTAAGCAAGGTCTTCCTTGCTTAATATGCACCTAAGTTATAACTTATTATAATCAGCTCAATCAATTTTCTTGAACTTCCGGAGGTTTTGATGAAAAAGCTGATTTTGCTTGTTTTCATGGTCCCTTTTTTATACGGAGGGTTGGAGGATTTAAGTCTTAATGAGGCATTGAGGCTCCTTCATAAAAATAACTCCCAAATAAAGATTGCCAGACTTCAGGAGCGAATAGCCAAGTTTGATACGAAAATTGCAAAGAGTTACAACTTTGGTGCGCTCAATTTGGAGTTCAACGCCCTTCGTAGCAATGATGCGGGGAATGTCTTTGGGTTTAAGCTTCAATCACGTGAAGCTACCTTCAGAGATTTTGGCTTTAATGAGTTTTTGGGTGGGGTTGGTCAGGCTTTGCAGATGGCAAATGGAGACTTTGCAGCTTTTAGTCAACTCATGGCCAATCCCCAGTTGCAAAACATGCTCCTTGATACTGCCCCCAAAGATCTTAACTATCCTAAAGCTAGAAACCATTTTCAAACAAAGCTTCAATATATGGTGCCTCTTTTTACGGGGTACAAACTCACTATGTATGAGAAGATTTCCAAATCGATGGAGCGAATGAAACATCTAGAAGCTAAAAAGGTTCTCAATGAGATGGTCTATCAGACCAAAAAGACTTTTTATGATATCACACTGGTGGAGAATTATATTAAAAACCTTGAGATCTTACGATCCAATATGGACAAGCTTCAAGAGATCATTGAAAATTTCAAAGCTGAAGGTTATGCAAAAGAGACGGATGTATTGGAAGTAGAGGCAAAAAGAGCTGAGGTGCTGAGCTATCTCAATCAGGCTAAACTCAACCGAGATCTTGCCTATCAGTATTTGAGCTTTTTGATTGGTGAGGATGTAGAGAGCATCAAACATGTCCAAGAGATTGCTCCGCTGCCACAGACTCCTACGCAAGAGTTGGTTAAAAAGGCTCTGGATCTTAAAAGAGCTAAGCTTGGCAGAGAGATCACGGCTATGAATGTAAAGCTTCAAAAAAGCGATCTCTATCCTGTTGTGGGGGCATTTGGTGAGTATGGCAGTTCTGACAATATTCCATTGAATGACTTTTTTGATAAAGACTTCTATACTGTGGGTGCTCAGTTGAAATGGAATATTTTTGAGGGTGGAAAAACCAAGGCAAAAGTCCAAAAGGCGAAGATAGAGGAGCTCAAGGTCGCCGAGCAGGTCTCCTTGGCGAAGCGAGGATTGGCCTTGCAGATCAATCAGATAAAGACCGCTGTCAAAAGCAAAGATTATGATATCGAGGCTCAGAGCAAACAGTTTGAGCTGGCGAAGAAGATCTATGAGATGTATCAGGAGCGTTATAAGGTAGGATTGGCCAAGATTAGTGATGTATTGGTCAAGCACTCCGAAGAGATCCAGGTTTTGCTCAAACTTCTCAAAACGAAGACAGAGCGAAATGAAAAGGTATTTGAATTAGAAAAGCTATTGGACAAAGGAGAGTAGATGAAAAAAGTAATTGTATCAATGCTATTTGCGGCGCTTGCCTTTGCTGAGGGGCTTACCCTCTCTGGTACGGTTATGAGCGAAGATACGAAGATGCTGGGTACCAGATATATGGGCTTTGTCAAAAAGGTCTATGTTGGTGAAGGGGATTGGGTCAAGCAGGATCAAGTCCTCTATGAGATCGACTCTAAAGAGATCGATCTGGCAAAGTCTCAAGTGGAGCTGATGATCTCACAGGCTAGACTTGCCATTGCTATGAACCAGAATATGTACGAGTTTGCCAAGACCAACTATGAACGCCACAAACGACTCTATAAAAAAGGGATGGTCTCCAAGTTCGATCTTGAGCGTATGGAGCTGATGTATAAAAACACCAAAGATATGGTGCAAATCGCAAAAAAACAGCTCCAGCAGGCAAAGGCGAAGCTGGCTGAGGTACTTCATCAGTATGAATACCTCAAAATCAAAGCGCCAAATGATGGTGTCATCATCCAAAAGATGGTGCAAGAGGGCCAGCTTACCATTCCCGGCTTCCCCGGTATGGTCATCACCACGCTGGACAATCTCAAAGTGGTCGCTGAGATTGGAGAGAGCAATCTCAAAGACGTAAAAATCGGTCAAAAGGTCGATATCTATATTCCATCTATTGCCTATGAGGCCCAAGGAGTCGTGACCTCCATTATTCCAGCGGCCAATCCGATGACCCATAAGTTCAAGGTCAAAGTCTCGTTTAAAAAAGATAAAAACGTTCGTGTCATTCCCGGAATGTATGCCAAACTCACGTTCAACTAGGGGTAGGGTATGAGTGAAATCAAATGTAAGTATCAGCCCAAGGATATAGCCGGAAAACTGGCGTTGATGTTTTTGCACAATCCCCTTACGCCGCTTCTGGCGGTCTTTATCTTGGCGGTGGGGTATCTCTCACTAGAGATTATGCCTCGCGAGGAGGATCCTCAGATCGCCATCAGCGGCGGGACGGTGATCGTGCCGATGCCCGGCGCTACGCCAAAGGAGATCGAAAATGTCATCGTCAAGCCACTGGAGCAAAAAATTCGCGAAATCAGTGGCGTGGAGTATATCTACGGCATCGCCAAAGAGAATGTAGGTATTGTCAACGTCCAGTACTACATAGGGCAAAATAGAGAAATATCCAACCTCAAGCTCTACGACAAAGTGATGCAGAATATGAACCTTCTGCCCAAGAACGCCATGCAGCCCCTCGTCAAGCCCTTCGATATTGATATCGACATTCCTATTTTGACCTACGCTTTTTACAAAAGGGATTCAAACTTAAGCGATGCGGAGCTTTTCAAGATTGTCAAGGATATCCAATACAAGGTCAACCGCATCAAAAACGTCTCCAAGACCAATCTCAAAGGCGCTCATAAACGCCAGTTCAATATCTTGGTCGATCTGGAGAAGCTCTCAGGCTTTCACCTCTCTTTGGGCCAGATTATGCAAGCAATTCAGTCGGTGGCCAAACAGGTGCCAGAAGTTAAAAACCGCACCAAAGATAACAAAATCGTCATTTTTGGCGTGCCGAACGCCATCGAGAGCGTGGAGGATGTCAAGAACATCATGGTCGCCAACTACATGAACTCTCCAATATACGTCAAAGACATCGCCAGGGTCGAAGACGGCATCGATATCCAAAATTTCCACGAAGCTCTCATCTGGACCAAAAAGCTCGACACCAAGCCCCAATACACTCTTGAGATCAGCAAGCTCAAAGGCACCAACGCCGTCTTCGTCGCCAACGACGTTTTGGCGATGATGCAAGAGATCAAGCCCTATCTTGAGAAAAAGGGTGTGGGATTCGTGCTCACAAGAGATTATGGTAAACGGGCCAACGACGCGGTCAATGAGCTTGTCCATCACCTCATCATCACCATCGCCATCATCGCAGTGATGCTGGTCTTCTTCCTTGGATGGAAAGAGGCGGTGATTGTCACCTTTACCGTGCCGGCAATCTTGGCGATCACTCTCTTTATCGCCTATATGACGGGACAGACTATCAACCGAATCACCCTTTTTGCCTTTTTGCTCTCTTTGGGGCTCTTGGTGGATGCGGCCATTATCGTGATTGAAAATATCCACCGCCACCTCCACGAGCATGACGCGGTCTACAAGGATATGGACACCATCTTGGTCGAAGCTACTGATGAGATAGGCGCGCCGACCAACGTAGCGACGGTGGCTATTATCCTTACGATGGTGCCGATGGCTTTCGTGGGCGGTATGATGGGAGAGTTTATGAAGCCGATTCCCTATAATGTTCCCGTAGCGCTCTTGGCGTCGCTCCTCATCGCCTATATCTTTACGCCCTATCTGGCCAAAAAGATGCTCAAAAAGCCTCATATGCACCACCATCATCACCATTTCCAAAAAGAGGAGAAGATTCCGCCTGAATGCGATATTGATGGAGGTAAGCAGTGAAAAAGTTCGAGCAGTTCATCTACCGGATTTTAGATAGCCGGCCAAAAAAGATTTTGGTGATTGTCTTGGTCTTGGCCTCCTTGGCAGCTTCTGTTATGATGATTCCTACAAAAGTGGTATGGGTCAAGATGCTCCCGGGCAAGAGTGCCAATACCTTCAGTGTCTATATCGATCTGCCTACGGGAAGCTCCATTGAGCAGACGAAGATGGTGGCTCAGTGTGTCCTCGATATCCTCAAAGAGGAGAAGGAGATCACCGATATCGAGACCTATCTTGGTATGGGAGCGCCTCTCGATTATGCAGGGCTTGTGAAGGGGAGCGCTTTTAAAAACAGCGAAAACGTGGCCGAGATGGTCATCAACCTCACCGATAAACACGAACGAGAAGAGCGAAGCTACAATATGGTCCATCGTCTCCGACCAGTTATCAAAAAAAAGTGTGAGCCTCTCATCCCTCAGACTTCCATCAAGCTCATCGAACAGCCGGCAGGTCCTCCGACTCTCGCTTCGATCGTGGCGGAGATCTATACGCCCGATGAGAAGACCAGACGTGCTTTCGCCCAAAGAGTGGCCGAAGTCTTCAAGCGTACGCCAGGGCTTGTGGATGTGGACGTGATGGAGGATGAAATTTTCAAGAAGTTCCATCTCAAACCAAATATCGACAAGATCCAAAAGAGCGGTTTGGCAGTGGAGCAGGTGCAAAAGATCCTCTATCTCGCCTTTCAAGGGATGGGTGTCGGAGTCAAAAACAGCGAAAACTATCCAGCGCAAATCGAGCTCTTCTTGCGCCTCTCTGATGAGACGAGACGCTTCGATGACAAGAGCTTGGAAGCGGTCAAGGAGAAGCTGACTTCCTTTGAGCTCATGAACCAAAAGGGGATGATGGTGCCACTGATGGAGGTGGTCAATCTGGTCGAGGTAGAAAACGAGCCTACCATTATGCATAAAAACCTTCGACGCTACACCAACGTCATCGCCGAGACCGATCTGGTCTCGCAAGTCTATCCTCTCTTGGAGGCTAGGGATGTCATCATGGAAGAGTTTTCGAAAGATTATGAGATCGAGACCACTGACTATCTTTTCAACCTGCGTTTCAAAGATAAAAAGACAGGAGAGGTGATCGATCTGAAGTGGGACGGCGAGATGAAAGTGACACTCGATACCTTTCGAGATCTTGGTCTAGCATTCATCGCCGCGCTCATTCTTATCTATCTTCTCATCGTGGTCTATTACAAAAGTTACAGCCTCTCCAATATCGTCATGGCAGGAAGCTTTCTCTCCATTATCGGGGTGATTGTAGGACACTGGGTCGCCGATCTAGTTACTAGAGATACATTCTTCTTGACAGCGACGAGTCTTATTGGATTTATCGCTTTGATGGGGATTAGTTCAAGAAACTCCATTTTGCTTATCGATTTTGCCAAGTCGTTGATGATACACAAGCATATTCCAAAGCGTCGATCCATCGCTATCGCTACGGCGACCAGGGCAAGGCCTATTATGCTCACTGCTATTGCTATCATTTTGGGATCGGCACTGCTTGCTAGCGATCCGATTTTTGGAGGGCTTGGTGTAGCACTTATTGGTGGTACCGTGGCTGCAGTGATCGTATCGCTTCTTTTCATTCCTGTTTTGATGGACAACGCCAAAGCGATGGACTTTACCACCGAAGATGGGATGAGTGAAGAAGAGTATAGGAAGAAGCATGGCTGAGTTTGGTAAGATTTTCATCTTCATCGGGGTCGCACTTATCTTGATTGGATTTTTC
The DNA here is from genome assembly GCA_009659895.1 of Campylobacterota bacterium. Lineage (GTDB taxonomy): Bacteria > Campylobacterota > Campylobacteria > Campylobacterales > Nitratiruptoraceae > Nitratiruptor. Next base: position 10,068 of record PUXX01000033.1, on the reverse strand, counting down.
ATCCAGTTCGTCGGGCGCTTGCCTGGTGATATCTATATTAAAAGGGATAATTTTGTCTTCTATTTTCCTATTACGACATCCATAGTGCTTAGTATTCTCTTTTCATTGCTCTTATATATTTTTTCACGCTTTTTCAGATAATTTGCTACAATTGTAAAAATTTTTCAAGGAGCTTAGATGGCTTATGGGATGAACGATCTTAAAAAAGGGCTTCGCATTGAGCTTGGTGGTGTGCCTTATCGCATCGTGGAGTATCAGCACGTCAAACCGGGTAAGGGCGCGGCCTATGTGCGAACGAAGATCAAGTCGTTGATTGATGGCAGAGTGTTAGAAAAGACCTTCCATGCCGGAGACAAGGCGGAGAAGCCGGACTTGGAGCAAAAGACGATGCAGTATCTCTATGATGATGGCGAGAACATGCACTTTATGGATACGACAACTTATGAGCAAATAGCCCTTACCCACGATCAAGTGGGTGATGAGAATATCAAATACATGAAGGATGGTATGACTGTCGATATCCTCTTTCACAACGGCAAGGCGATCTCGGTGGAGATCCCGCCGGTAGTGGAGCTAGAGATCGTCGAGACTGCTCCTGCTTTCAAAGGGGATACGGCCACGGGCGGAAGAAAACCAGCGACGCTTGAGACTGGAGCGGTGGTGCAGGTGCCTTTTCATATCCTCACGGGAGATGTGATCAAAGTCGATACGGTCGAAGGCAAATATCTCGAAAAAGTCAAATAAGGAGGCTATCATGGCGAAGGTATTGGTTCCATTGGCGGACGGCTTCGAAGAGATTGAGGCGATGGCGATTATTGATGTATTGAGCCGAGCGGGTAATGATGTAGTTGTCGCTGGACTTTTTGATAATGAAGTAGAAGGAGCTAATACGGGCCTCAAAGTTTTGGTGCACGATCTGCTCAAAGATGTGGATCCGGAGGATTTCGATATCATGGTGCTTCCCGGAGGGCTTCCCGGAGCGGAGCACCTAGCAAAGAGCGAACTTGTGCAAGAGTATATCAAGCGCATGAACGAAAAAGGGAAGTTGGTAGGGGCTATTTGCGCTGCTCCTTGGGCTTTGAAAGAGGCCGGAGTGCTCGATGGCAAGAAACATACCAACTATCCCGGATTTGAGGAGAAGACCGGAGTGGAAGGGTATGTGCCCGATCAAAAAGTGGTGATTGACGGCAACGTCGTCACATCCAGAGGTCCGGGAACGGCTATCTGCTTCGCTTTGGAGCTTGTAAGACTTCTCAACGGCGAAGAGACCTACAAGCAGCTCAAAGAGGGCCTACTGGCCGATTATTGTTAAAAGCTTGTGATAGATGGGGCCAAACTCCTCTATAATCTCTTGATTGTTGTGTTTTTTGGCCCCTTTGAGCAAGATTTCGCACTTTTTGATAGCGACTTCTAATACCTTTGGATCGTCACAAAAGGGGAGCATCGCTTTGACTCTCCAGCGATCCATCCCATAATATTTTTGGCTCAGTTGATCGCCGTGCCCTCCATATTTGACCACAAGAGGCTCAGGAGTAAAGCCTACCGGGTATCTTTTCGTAATACGCAGCCAAAGCTCGTAATCTTCGCACACTTCAAAGCTCTCGTCAAAAAGTCCCACTTCATCGAAAAGCTCTTTTTTTATCGCTACCGCCGATGGGGAGATAAGACATAGATGCAAAGAGTCATAGAAAATAAAGCCCTCCTTTTTTTGGTGAATCTTCTTTTTATTTAAAAACTTTCCCTTTCGTATCCATATCTCATCAGTCTGGTGGATTTTGAAATCGGGATTTTCTTGGAAGAAGTGGTGGTGGGCTTCGAGCTTTTTAGGCTTCCATAGATCGTCGCTATCCAAAAAAGCGACAATTTTTCCATGAGATGCTTGTATACCGGCGTTTCTGGCGCTACTGACGCCTCTATTTGGTTGGCGAATGAGCGTGATGGGGTAGCGACTGGCGATTGCGGCGCTTTGGTCGGTGGAGCCGTCATCCACGACGATGAGCTCGAAATCTTGGAATGTCTGGGCCAAAACCGACTCGATGGCTCTTGCGATAAAGCCCTCTCGGTTGAAAACGGGGATGATGACGCTAAAGAGCGGCGAGGTAGTGGGCGACGCCATCTTCATCATTGCTTCGCTCTAGCACTATATGGGCTTTCTCTTTGACTTGGGGCAAGGCGTTGGCGACGGCTATTGCCTTGCCGGCCCACTCGAACATCCCTATATCGTTGAGGCTATCGCCAAAGACGCTTACATCCTTTGCTTCTACGCCTACTATTTCTTCGAGCTCTTTAAGAGCGTGGGCCTTGTCGCCAAGAGGGTGAAGAAGCGTAAGAAAATGGCAGTTTTGGTAAGGGTCTTTGGAGAGTTTGGACTCTACGTCGTAGCGGCTCTTGATGCGAGATTCGATAGCTTTGAGGGTCGGCTCGTCGCCCAAGTAGACCACTTTGAGGTTATGGGGCAGGGCGCGAAGCTTTTCGATATTGAGCACTCTTTTGTCGTTGCGGTAGTTTTGCAAGAGCTCTTCTTGGTGGGGATTGAGCTTTTTGGGATAGAGAAACTTCTCTTCTGCGTTTTCAAGCCCTACGATAAGAGGCCTCTCGTCAAACTCACGCTCGATCTCATCCATGAAGCTGTCCACCATGTCGGGAGGAAGGGCGTTGATGCGAAGGATATCGCCCTTGGGGGATGCTATCATCGCCCCGTCGAGCAAAATCATGGGCTGGGTGAGTTTGAGTCCTCTTAAGAGTTTCGTCGCTCCGGTGTAGCTTCTGGCGGTGGCAATGGTGAGAGGATGAGAAAAGTCGTTCCAGACACGGCGGCTAAAGTCGCTAAGCGTCAGATCGCTTCTTAGAAGCGTCTTGTCAAGGTCGGTGACGAAGTATCTCAAAGAAGCCCTTTTTTTGATAGAATTGTAGCAAAAAAGAGGGTCGATGAGCCAAGAGATTTTTGAAGAGCGAATCAAAAAGATAGAGCCTAAGATTTTGGAAAATCTGGCCAAAAAAGAGGCCTTTAGCTTTCGAATCAACCACCACCGAGGAGATGAAAGGACGATCCAAAGCCTAAAAGATGAGGGCTTCGAGCCCCAAAGGGTAGCGTGGGCCGAAGATGTCTACGTGCTTCCTATGGAGGATCGAAAAAGAATAGTCAAATCCTCAGCCTATACGAAGAACGAGATCTATATCCAGAACCTCTCCTCGATTTTTGCCGCTTATAGCCTAAGGATCGATCCAGATGACTGGGTGCTTGATCTTGCCGCCGCTCCGGGAGGCAAGAGCCTCATCTTTAGCGAAAAGGCTAAAAAGGTAAGTGCCGTAGAACCCGACAAGGGGCGCTATTTTCGCATGAGGCGCAACTTCAAAGAGCATGGCGTCAAAAATATCCAGACCTACAACAAAGACGGACGCTTCATTTACAAAAGCTGCCCCGGATGGTTCGACAAGGTCTTTTTGGACGCGCCTTGCAGCAGCGAAGCCCATATCGACGGGGAGGTGACGTGGTGGAATCTTCGGCGTGTGCGCCGCTTTAGCAAATTGCAAAAAGAGCTCATTGTCAGCGCTTTTGAGAGCCTCAAAGAAGGAGGCGAGATGATTTATGCCACCTGCACCTTCTCGCCTGAAGAGAACGAGGAGGTGATAGACTTTTTACTCGGGCGCTACGACAACGCTGAAGTGGTGAAGGTGGAGGCTCCCTTTGAAAATGTGATGGAGGGGATAAGGAGATGGGAAGAAAAAGTCTATAGCGACGAGGTGAAAAAGAGCCTGCGAATCCTTCCTCATGGGGCCTTTAGCGGCTTTTTCATGGCCAAGATCAAGAAACACTCTTGAGTATCTCTTCGACGAGTTTAGGAGTCTCTTTGTTTTCTACGTCGATGATGACGTCGGCTACTTTTTCATACTCTTTAACTCTTTTATCGTAGAGCTTTTTGGCATCTTTGTAGGATTTGAAAAGGGGGCGTTTTTTGATCTTTTTCTTGGCGTTCTTGCTTTTGGTGATGCGATCATATATCCAGTCAAAATCGGCTTTTAAGTAGACGATGGTGCCGATACTTTTGAGGTTTTTGACCTTGTAGAAGCCTCCGCCGGTAGAGATGATGGAGTTTTGGACGTTTTGGGCCAGCCAGTCGGCGGTGCGCTGCTCAAGAGCTCGAAAGTAGTCCTCTCCCTTTTTTTCGAAGATTTTTTTTATCTTCATGTTGGTAAGGCTCTCGATTAAGTCGTCCGTATCGACGGCGTAGATGTCGCTCTTTGCGGCGAGGGCTCGTGCCAGCGTCCCTTTGCCCACTCCCATAAAGCCGATGAGCACGATATTTTTCAAAAGGCGTCCTTTAGTAAAACTTTTCTATAATGGTAGCAAAAAAAAGAGGCGGTGATGAAACCAAACTTTACCCATTTGCATCTGCATACCGAATATTCACTGCTTGACGGAGCCAATAAGATAAAAGCCCTCGCAAAAAGAGCCAAAGAGCTCGGTATGAGCGCCATTGGGATGAGCGATCACGGCAATATGTTTGGCGCTATCGACTTTTACAAGACGATGAAGGCCGAGGGGCTCAAGCCTATCATCGGCCTTGAGGCTTATTTACACAATAGCGACGATCTTGGTGACAAATCGACAAAACAGCGCTTTCACCTCTGCTTGTTCGCCAAAAACGAGATCGGCTATAAAAACTTGATGTATCTAAGCTCCAAGAGCTACTTGGAAGGCTTTTATTACTATCCTCGCATCAACAAAAAGCTCTTGCAAGAGCATAGCGAAGGGCTTATCTGCACGAGTGCCTGTTTGCAAGGGGAGGTCAACTGGCATCTCAATACCAACGAGCGCAACCTCAAATTTGGCGCCAAAGGGTATGAGGAGGCCAAAAAGATAGCTCTTTGGTATAAGGAGGTCTTTGGGGATGATTTTTATCTTGAGCTCATGCGTCACGGCATCCATGATCAGCAAGCTATTGATGAACTCATCATTCGCCTCAGCTTAGAAACTGGGATCAAGATCGTCGCTACCAACGATACTCATTACTTGGAGCAAAAGGATGCCGAACCTCACGAGGCCTTCATGTGTATTGCCATGAACAAGCTCTACGACGATCCCAATCGTCTGCGTCACTCTGTCCATGAGTTCTATCTCAAATCCCCCGAAGAGATGGCAAGGCTCTACGCCGATATCCCCGAAGCCTTGGAGAATACCCAAGAGATCGTCGATAAGTGCAATCTTGAGCTCAATCTTGGCAACCCTACGCCTCCAAACTTCAAATTCACCCTCGAATACGCAAAAGAGAGAGGGCTCACTCTTCCCTCACAGGATCGATACAGCTTCGAAAACGACGAGGTGCTTTTTGAGCATGTCTGCAAAGAGGGGCTCAAAGAGCGTCTCAAATATGTACCCCAAGAAAAACACGGGGAGTATTGGAAGCGGCTTGAGCATGAGATTGGCATCATCAAAAATATGAAGTTTCCGGGCTATATGATCATTGTCTGGGACTTCGTGCGAGAGGCGAAAAAAAGAGGCATCCCCGTGGGTCCTGGGCGAGGGAGCGCGGCGGGAAGCCTCGTGGCGTATGCTATGGGAATTACCGATATCGACCCTTTGCGTTATAGTCTCCTTTTTGAGCGATTTCTCAATCCAGAGCGTGTGAGTATGCCCGATATCGATATGGACTTTTGCCAAGAGAGGCGAGGCGAGATCATCGACTATGTGGTCCAAAAGTATGGGAGGCTCAATGTAGCCCAAGTCATCACCTTCGGTACTCTTCTTGCCAAAGGCGTGATTCGAGACGTGGCCAGAGTCTTGGGGCTTAGCTACAATGATGGCGATCGCATGGCAAAACTCATCCCCGACAAGCTTGGAATCACCCTAAAAGAAGCCTACGAGCAAGAGCCAAAGATCAAAGAACTCATTGAATCCGATCCAAAGTATGAGCGGGTCTGGCGCTTCGCCTTGGCTTTAGAGGGTCTTAAGCGAAACGCCGGGATGCACGCAGCAGGAGTGGTGATAAGCAACGAGGAGCTTTGGCACAAAACCCCGCTCTACAAGCCCAGCGGCGAAGATACGATCGTCACTCAATATTCACTCAACTTCTTAGAAGATGTGGACTTAATAAAGTTTGACTTTTTGGGTCTAAAAACCTTGACCGTGATCGATAACGCCGTGAAACTGGTGGAGAAGCGTTATGGCAAGAGGCTCAATTGGAATGAGATCGATCTCAACGACGAAAAGGTCTATGAGCTCATTCAAAGCGGCCATACATTGGGGCTCTTTCAGATAGAGTCTGGCGGGATGCAGCGGCTCAATGCGAGACTCAAGCCCACCACCTTCGAAGATATCATCGCGGTTTTGGCTCTTTATCGACCGGGTCCGATGGAGTCGGGGATGCTCGATGACTTTATCGAGCGAAAGCATGGGCGAAAGCGGGTCTACTATCCCTTTGAGGAGGTGAGCTTCGATGAGCTCAAAGAGGCGTTGGAGCCGACATATGGGATGATCGTCTACCAAGAGCAGGTGATGCAGATCGTCCAGATCATCGGCGGCTTTAGCCTAGGTGAAGCTGATATCATCCGCCGGGCGATGGGGAAGAAGAAGAAAGATTTGATGGAGGAGTACAAAAAGGAGTTCGTCCGTCGAGCCAGTGAGAGAGGGTTTGACGCGAAAAAAAGCGAGATACTCTTCGAGCTTATCGAAAAGTTCGCCGGATATGGATTTAACAAGTCCCACTCCGCCGCCTATGCGATGATCACGTTTCAAACAGCCTATCTCAAGGCCTACTATCCTCAAGAGTTTATGGCTGCGCTTCTTACCAGTGAGCAGGACAATACCGACAAGATTGTCAAATATGTCGATGAGGTCAAGCGTCTTGGTATCAAACTCCTACCCCCAGATATCAATCTCTCAAGCCTCGAGTTTAGTGCTAGCACTATAGATGGTGAGGATGTGATCCTCTTTGGGCTTGGAGCTATCAAGGGTGTAGGACGTGCAGCGGTAGAGAGTATTCTAGAAGCTAGAAGCGATGGAAAATTTAAGAGCCTGGATGATTTTTTGCAGCGTATCGATCCCAATAAAGTCAATAAAAAAGTCTTGGAGTCCTTGATCAAATCCGGGGCGATGGATAGCTTTGGTTATACAAGGCGCACGCTCTTGCTCAACATCGAGAGGCTCGTGGAGGCGAGTCACGAGGTGGCAAGAGCCAAAAAGATGGCGGAGAACTCCCTCTTTGGTGATGCTGAGGAGCTTATCGATATCAAAGTGGAGCTCGAAGACAAGGGCGAATACGATATCAAGCAGATTTTGGAGTTTGAAAAAGAAACTCTTGGTTTTTATGTCTCTGGCCATCCACTTGATCCTTTTCGCTCAGATCTAGAAAAGATCCACTATACGCTCTCAAGCGATCTGGATAATATCGCTGATAGCTCCGAAGCGCTTTTTGTAGGCAAGGTCGAAGAGATCAAGACAAAGATCAGCAACAAAGGCAATAAGTTCGGTATCGTCACGATCATGGATCTTCACGGGAGTATCGAGATCATGCTCTTTAGCGATAAGCTCGAAGAGCTTGAGCGTATGGACTTGGAACGTCCTGTCGCTTTCAAGGTCTATGTGACCAAAAACGACGCCTTTACGAGGATTCGGTGCGATAAAATCATGAGCCTCGATGAGGCCAAAGGTGAAAAGGTCCAGACAAAAATCGAGGAGCACCACGAAGAGCCGCTTATCATCAAGCTCGATATTGCCCATATGGGAAGTTGCTTGGAGAGTCTTTACAATCTGGCTCAAAAATACCCGGGCAAGAAGCCTTTGAAGCTTATCATCACTTCCAAGCTTCAAGAGATCGAGATCGAGTCTGAGACCTTTGTAGGCTCGGAGTTTGCCAAAGAGGCGGTGAGTCTTGGAGTGCAGGTGGCTTAGAACTCGAAGGAGTAAGGAGATTTCTCCTTTTTTCGATAGACCTCCTCCTCACTCCACTCTTTGAAATCTTCTAGATCAAATAATAGAACATTTTGAGGCCGATTTTTGAGCAGTTCGTTGGAAAAGCCACTCTTTGAAAAGAGGACATAGAGCTCTGGTTCAAAGCCCGCTATGGAAGCTTTTTTTTGAAGAGATGTGAGTGTTTTTTTGCAGATCTTGGAATTTTTCCACTTGCATTCTGCTACTATCGTCCTGCCGTCTGTCTGTTTGACAAGCAGATCGATCTCTACTTTTCTATCCCAATAGCTGCCAATACTAGATATATTATTTATTTTCTCTTTGAGAAGTTCTGCTGCTAACTCCTCAAAGGTAAAACTTACATAGTTTTCGAGATCTTCCAAAATAAAACGAATCACTTCATCATCTTTGTTTTCTTGTATTAAATCATGGAAAGGATAGATATACCGAAACCAAAACCGATAGAACGGCTTGGCAAAGCGTACTTTGTGTTGTGGTCGGTAACGGCGAAGCTCTTTTTTGAGTTTTTGTTTGGGATGGCTCTTTTTAGGAAGCTCTTCGCGGCTTGGCTCTTTGATGAGGATATGGTTGTTGAAAAAGTTCGAAAGTGTTTCATATCCAGTTTTCTCATCGGTGAAACTTTTTTTAATAGCCGATGGGATTTTGCGATCTCCTACGGCAAATGTAGAGAGAAGGTGCATATTGTCAAATTCCATTTTTTTTGCTATTTGGTGATAGTTTCCAAGAAGCATAGAGAGATTTTCTTCGATCGTTCGTGTAGGATCTGGATCAAATAAAGGAGTGCTATCACCAAAAAGAGCAAAGAATTCTATAGCCCTCTCTATCTCTTGTCGGCTGAAGTTGTGATAGAGCTTTTGAAAACGTTTTTTTATTTTCTCTCTCCTTTTGTTATAATAATTATACCTTAAAAAAGGGAATTTATGAAAAAGTTTTTTATTGTAATTTTTTCTCTTTTTACCTTATTGGTAGCGGATGAGAACTCTCTACTTATTAAAGCGGTCAATACTTTGGATCGTTTTATGGCTCTGCCAGAAGAGCGTATACCTCCAAAACTTTTCAAAAAAGCTGGTGCAATTGCGATTATTCCAAATCTTGTTCGTGGTGGTTTTATCGTTGGAGCACGATATGGCAAAGGGGTCCTTCTTATTAAAAATGGCAAAGAGTGGAGTGATCCAATTTTTATAAAAATATATGGGGGTAGTCTTGGTTGGCAAATAGGGCTTGAAGCAATTGATGTAGTTTTAGTCTTTGCCGATAAAAAAAGCGCTTTGGAGCTTTTAGAAGGCAAAGTGACGCTAGGTGCAGATCTGAGTGTGGCTGTAGGACCTGTGGGTAGAGCTGGCCAGGCAGCCACCGATATCGATTTCAAAGCCAAGATTTATTCATATTCTAGAAGTATGGGGGCTTTTGCTGGAATCGCTTTGGCGGGAGCGGTCTTGGAGGTGGACTACGATGCCAATATGCGTTTTTATGGATGTGATCCATCTAAAGTATATTTGATAATAAATGGTACATGCAAACATAAAAACAATCAATTTTTAAAAGTTTTGAAACGAAAGCTCAACGAATATAGCTCATGGCACGAATAAATCGCAAAAAACCTTTTCGCCCTCGCTGTAAGTATTGCCGCACCAACAAATTTGTCGTGCCCATCGTCTATGGAGCGAGAGTGAGCGAGGAGCTCTTGGAAAAAGAGCAAAAGGATGAGATTGTGTTGGGCGGGGTCGCAAGAAGCGTGGATGCGCCCAATTGGCACTGTAAAGGGTGTGGCTGGGAGTTTTTGCGATGAGCTGTAAAGAGCGTCTATTGGTGGTGGGGTATGAGTGGTATGATGAGGAAGTCTTGGCCTTTTTGACTACGTCGGTAGCAGAAGAGATTGGACTTACTGTAAAGTTTTGGGGTGAGATACAGTTACCAAAAGAAGCTTTTAATACTTTGCGTAAACAATATTTGGCTTCGATATTGGTCGAAAGACTTTTGCAAGTGCCTAGAACTCAAAATGATTTGATTTTGGGAATTACCAATGAAGATCTTTATGAACCAGATCTCAATTTTGTTTTTGGACTTGCTTCTCCTCTTTTAAGTGTGGGAGTTATAGGCCTTAAAAGATTGCACAATAGCTTTTACGGCTTACCGGA
>PUXX01000001.1 GCA_009659895.1 Campylobacterota bacterium | reverse complement strand
TTGGAGGATATATGGGAATCTTGGCCGACAACGAGCGCTGCGTCTCCACCACCAACAGAAACTTCGTCGGACGCATGGGAGCAAGGACGAGCGAAATCTACCTTGCCAACAGCGCCGTAGCGGCGGCAAGTGCGATTGCCGGAAAAATCGCCGATCCAAGAGAGATAGCATAAAACTCTTCGATCTCAAATCCTTAGGCACCCTCACTACCGGCACTCTTATAGAGCGCCAAAACCGCTTCGTAGCCCGCGGCTTGGTCGAGGGACAAGAAGCTTCGATCCACATCGCCGATACGGGGCGCTTGGAGGAGATATTGACCCCGCATAGAGAGCTCTTGCTTCTTCAAAACCGAGCGGGGCTTAAAACCGACTATACATTGATAGCGGCAAAAATGGAAGAGGGGTGGGTGCTCGTCAACTCTCGTCTGCACTCCTCTATCGCCCAAAAGGCTATCGAAGGGGGTATTTTAGGCTTTATGCCCCAAAAGATACAAAAAGAGGTCACCTTTGGCAAGAGCCGGCTCGACTTCAAAGCCGACGACGCCTACATCGAGCTCAAAGGCTGCTCCTTGGTTGAGAAAAACCTCTGCCTCTTTCCAAACGCCCCCACGACACGAGGCGCCAAACATATCCAAGATCTCATAAAAGCAAAAGAGGCGGGATTTGACGCCTATATCCTGATTATGGCGGTAAGGAAGTGCGGATGTTTCGCCCCTCACCCAAGCCGCGACATGGCTTTTAAAGCCCTATTTGCAGAGGCTTTGGCCAAGGGGGTGCAATTTCGAGGATTTTTTGCTACAATTACATCCGAATTTGAAGTCCTCTTCGACGGAACGCTTCAACTATGTCGGGGTGTGGCGCAGCCTGGTTAGCGTGCTACCTTGGGGTGGTAGAGGTCGCGGGTTCAAATCCCGCCACTCCGACCATTTTCTTCTTGACAATATCTTCTTTATTACACTAATATAAAATAATCGCACAATCTCACAATAAAGGCCTGTCATGAATAGCTACAGCATCCAATTTGAGACCGAAGCGGAATTTGTGGAGTTCAAAAAACTCTTTTTTGAAAAAGAGCTGGCAAAAATCGCCAAAAAAGAGGATCGGCTCAAAAAACAGCTCAAAGAGCTTCGCCAAACCAAAGATGAAATCTTAGAAGAGTTCTCACAATTTAAAAAAGAGTATCCCTCCTATTTTCGACGGGGCAGAAAAAAGAAGAATGCATAAAATCCCCTGCGTCATCTTCGCCGGGGGCAAGAGCCGCCGCATGGGCGAGGACAAGGCGCTCTTGGATTTTGGCGGCAAACCTTTGGCGCTCTATCAGTATGAGCGCCTAAAAGAGATTTTTGAAAATGTAGCGATTGCGACAAAAACGAAAAAGTTCGATTTTGAAGCTCCCTTTATTTTCGATAGCGATAAAACTTTCGCGCCGACTCCGGTGATTTTGGATATTTTCAATTTTTACGAAGAGTTTTTTGCCATAAGCGTCGATGCGCCCTTTATCGATAAAAGCGTCATCGACAAAATCGTCGATACGGCCAAAAAAAACCCTCACAAAAACGCCATTATCGCAAAAACGAAAAAACCCCAGCCCCTCATCGGAATCTATCGCAAAAGTATCGCCCCCTTTATCGAAGAAGCGCTGAGCCTCGGCGACTACAAGCTCGGCGCAATCTTGCATAGAGCCGACACCGCTTTTGTGGAGTTCGACGAGGATAGAAGATTTCTCAATCTCAACTACCCCCAAGATTTTCAAGAAGCTTTAAAATATTTGTGATATAATTACACTCCCAAATCTGACCCGTTAGCTCAGCTGGTAGAGCAACTCCCTTTTAAGGAGTGGGCCGTTGGTTCGAATCCAACACGGGTCACCACTACTTCATCAACTCTCTCGCTTTTTTCACATCAAAATTTGGATAGAGCTTTTGGAGCACCTCAAAAGACCTGCTCGTAAAAAATTCCGTATTGCCGACACTTCGTTTGAACTTTTTATAATACTCCCTCGCCTTTTGCTCTTCGCCCCTCATAAGCGCCACGTCGCCCATATACTCATAAGCATACCCCTCGTTCATCTGCACCGCCTTTTGCGCCGCCGCAAAGGCCTTTTTGGGAGCAAGACCCAGCAGATAATACCACGCCGCCTTACCGTAGACCTTGGTGCTATCAAGATATTCGGCATAGTCCAGACACTCCTTAGCATAGGCCTTCTCCCCTTTTTTGGCGACGTAGTAGTTGCATTTCATCTCGGCTCGGTTGAGATCGCACTTGCTACAAGGTGCGGCTAATAGAAAAAGTGGTAGAATGAGCAAAAATATTCGCATAATTTCCTCCAAAGGATTGAGATGATCAAACATATCGTCTTTATGAAATTTCCTGAATTTAGTTTAGCACAAAGAGCCAAAGAAAAACTACTCTCCATGCAAGGCAAGGTAAAGCCTCTTAAAAATATCGAAGTGGGCATCGACTTTTCAAGAAGCCCCAGAAGCTATGATCTCGCGCTCATTACGGAGTTTGAGAGCAAAGAGGATTTAGAGCAGTATCGCGTCGATCCCTACCATCAAGAGATCGTCCAGTGGCTCAAAAGCGTAGGAGCCCAAACGAAGGTGGTGGATTATGAGTGCTGATCTAACACACTTGGACGAGAAAAAACGACCCAAAATGGTCGATGTTGGCAAAAAAGAGGAGAGTGAGCGCGTAGCGGTGGCCAGTGGAACCATCAAGATGAGCCAAGAGGCCTACAAAGCCGTGATTGATCAAACCACCAAAAAAGGGGCGGTGCTCCACACCGCAGTGATTGCAGCTATCATGGGAGCCAAAAAGACCCCCGATCTCATTCCCATGTGCCACCCTCTGCTTCTTACCTCCATCGACTGCGATATCGAAGAGCTCCCAGAGCTTCCCGGATTCAAGCTCTTCGTCACCTGTCGCTTGAAAGGCCGCACCGGCGTGGAGATGGAAGCGCTCACGGGTGTGAGCATCGGGCTGCTGACCATCTACGATATGGTCAAAGCGATCGATAAAGGGATGATCATAGAAAATATCCGGCTCGAAAGAAAGAGCGGCGGCAAAAGCGGGGATTTCGTGCGCCAATGAAGCTTACGTTTCTTGGCACCAGCGGGGGCAAACCGACCAAAAATAGAAACTCCAGCGCCATAGCGTTGGAGTGCGAAAACGAGCGGGGCTGGTATCTCTTCGACTGCGCCGAAGCGACCCAGCACCAAATTCTCAAAAGCCACCTAAGCGCATCCAAACTCAAAGCCATCTTCATCACCCACACCCACGGCGATCACTGCTACGGCCTTCCGGGACTTTTGACCTCGATGATGTTGGACGGACGCAGTGAACCTCTTGCCATCTTCGCTCCAAAGGAGCTGCGAAATATGATCGAGGCCTTCGTGGATGTGAGTTTGGAGCATTTGGGCTACGAAGTGAGTTGGCATACGCTTCATGGGGGATTTGAGGTAGGTTTTGAAAAATTTCGCCTCAAGGCCTTGCCCCTTATCCACTCCATCGAATGCTACGCCTTCTATATCGTCACCTACCCTACGATTCACATCGACGCCGATCGACTGAGCGCGGAGGGGCTTCCTCCAAGCCCGCTCTACTCCAAGCTCAAAGAGGGTATCGACGTAGAATACGAAGGAAAGCGTTTTACGGCGAAAGAGTATATCAGCGCTTCGAAGCCTCTTCGCCTCATCATCGCGGGCGACAACGCGGAGCCGGAGATTTTAGGGGAGTATCTTCGCGATCTCGACCTTCTTATCCATGAGGCGACCTACACCCAAGAGGTTTACGAGAGTCTGCCGACGAAGTTTTTGCATACAACCGCCGCCGCTTTGGCCAAGACGGCGCAAAAGTGGGGCGTCAAGCATCTCATCGCCACCCACATATCGCCCCGCTTTAGCGATCCTGCGCCTATTTTAGAGGAGCTTCGAGCCCACTACCGGGGCGAATGCGTCGTCGCCGAAGATTTCATGAGCTTTACTATAAGACCATCTTGATATCTTTGTGCTTTTTGAGATCGTTGTAGATTTTCTCTCGCTCCTCTTCGGAGTGCACCATGATATCGGCGTTGAAGCTTTGGTATTTGCCTCTGTTGGACTGCTTTGAAAAGGTAATGGTCGTCGGCCGATCCGTTACACTCTCGATCGCCTCTCTGGTCTTTTTGGCATTCTCTCCGATCACTTTGTAGCGCCAGATTGTGGGATACTCTATTTTTACTTTTTCGTTGAATTCGTTCATCTCTTTCATTGTCGCTCCTTTTAGTTTTCATAGATACTTTTTACGAGCATTGCGAAAGCAAGGCGAAAAAAGCCGTCAAAAAAGTCGCACCAAACCCGAAGGGCGCCAACGGCGTTTGCGACTTTTAGGCTTTTGAGCCGCCACGCAGTGCGCGAAGCACCTGTGAGTAAAAAGTATCTATGTAAAATATATCACACGACAAGCTTCCTTACCGCTACTTAAGTTACATTTAAGCATTTTAGGGCATAATACGCCAAGCCTTGAAGAGGCGTAAGGATTTGACTACTTTTCACCCCACAATCTTCGTGATACCAAGTTGAATCGATTTCGCCAACTCTTGGCAAATTCAACACAAAGAAAAATATATGACATTTGCGGATTTCAATCTCAAAGCGCCTATTATGAAGGCGATCGAAATAGCCGGTTTCAAAGAGCCAAGCCCCATTCAAAAAGAGGCGATTCCTGCTATCTTGGAGGGCAACGACATCGTAGGCCAAGCCCACACCGGCACCGGAAAAACGGCGGCCTTCGCTCTGCCCATACTCAATATGCTCGAACTCGACGGCGAAGTGGAAGCCCTTGTCATCGTGCCCACTCGCGAACTCGCCACCCAAGTGAGCGACGAGATTTTTCGTCTTGGAAAGTTTCTTGGCATCAAAACGGCCACCGTCTATGGAGGCAGCAGCTACTCACGACAGCTCCACCACATAGAAAACGCCGCCGTCGTTGTAGCGACTCCGGGGAGGCTTTTAGATCTGCTCCAAAGCGGCAAAGTGGAGCTCAACCCAAAATTTGTCGTGCTCGATGAAGCGGACGAGATGCTCGACATGGGCTTTTTGGACGATATCAAAGCGATTTTCGAGTATCTTCCCACCAACCGCCAGACACTTCTTTTTAGCGCCACGATGCCAAATGAGATCAAAGAGCTTGCCACTCAGATCCTCCACTCCCCAAAATTCATCTCCATCACCCAAAAAGAGGTGACCAACAAAAATATCAAGCAGTTCTACTACGTCGTAGACGAAAGGGAGCGGGACGAAGCCCTCATTCGACTGCTCGATTACAAAGAGCCTACAAAAAGCATCATCTTTTGTCGGATGAAGATCGAAGTCGATCGCTTAGCCGAATTTCTTAGCGCCCAAGGCTACAACGCCAAGGGGCTCCACGGCGATATGCAGCAGCGCCAACGAGAAGAGACGATTCGAGCCTTCAAAAAGGGCTCGTGCGATAT
>PUXX01000051.1 GCA_009659895.1 Campylobacterota bacterium | reverse complement strand
CCGCGACCCTCAGCTTGGAAGGCTGATGCTCTAGCCAACTGAGCTACTCCCGCATCGTGGTGGTGGGAGGAGGATTCGAACCTCCGAAGGCGAAAGCCAGCAGATTTACAGTCTGCCCCCGTTGGCCGCTTGGGTATCCCACCACGTGACTGGTCAAACGCTGAAAATGGAGCCGGTGAAGGGACTCGAACCCCCGACCTGCTGATTACAAATCAGCTGCTCTAGCCAACTGAGCTACACCGGCTCATGCGTGTTGCGATTGGAATTATATGCAAATTTTTTTTTGATGTCAAGAGTTAGCCCAAAAGCCTCTGGGCTCTCTCTATGACGTTTTCTATGGTAAATCCAAACTCCTTAAACAGGACGTTTGCCGGGCCACTTGCGCCAAACCGATTCTCCATACTGATCACATCATCGGCAAAGCGATACCACTCCAGTGCCGAAGCAGCCTCAATAGCCAGTACTTTGGTAGAGGGGTCAAAAACGCTCTGTTGGTATTCCTTGTCTTGCTCTAAAAAGAGCTCCATACAAGGCATACTGACCACATTGGCCATGATCCCACGCTCTTCTAGGTGACATCCAGCCTGGAGGGCCAGCATCACTTCACTCCCAGAAGCTGCTAGGGTAAGTACCGCTTCTTCTCGCTTTTTGATGATATAGCCACCTCTGCTAGGATCTCCAAAGTCTCTTTGGGGTTTGAGGGTTTTGAGCTTTTGGCGGCTCAGTACAAATCCACAAGGCTTGTCCAATTTCAAGGCCACCTTCCAACACTCCACATTTTCCGTCGCATCCGCCGGGCGGAAGGTGTAAAACTGTGGAAGTGCTCGAAAGGTGCTCAGCTGTTCGATTGGCTGGTGGGTCGGCCCATCCTCTCCGACACCGATGCTGTCATGGGTCCAGATGAAGTAGTTTTTGAGTTTGCTCAGCGCCGCGATCCTCACCGCTGCCTTTTGGTAGTCGCTAAAGACGAAGAAGGTGGCGTTGAAAGGGATCAAGAGCCCATAGGCTGCCATACCGTTGGCAATGGCTCCCATGGCATGCTCTCGCACGCCAAAATGGATATTCTTGCCCTTTGGAAACTCTCCCATCCCTTCTAGATAGGTCTTGTTCGATGGTGCAAGATCCGCACTCCCGCCCAAAAATCCCGGCAGGGCCTTGGCGATGGCGTTAAGGATTTTGCCGTTGCTCTCTCTTGTGGCAATCATACTCCCTGGCTCAAACTGAGGCCATTCAATAGCATCGAAATCGGGATGTTGAAGGCGCTCAAGCATCTGGGTCTGCTCTTTGTAAGGGGACTCTATGATAAGTTTTCTCCACTCCCTCTCAGCCAACTCCCCTTTTTCTACAGCGCAGCGAAATCTAGCCAGCACATCCTCTGGCACATAGAAGTGCTTATCAGGCGGGAAGCCGGCTCTCTCTTTGGCGCAGCGGATATCCTCTTCGCCTAAAGGCGATCCGTGAGAGTGGGGATCGCCTTCATACTTGCAGCTTCCTTTGGCAATGATGGTGTTGGCGATGATAAGAGCCGGCCTTTTCCTACTCTTCGCCCACGTAAGAGCGGCATCGATCTGCTTGTAGTCGTGGCCGTCTATCTCGATGACATCCCAGTTTTGAGCTTCGAAGCGGCGCTTGACATCTTCGTTCCAGGCGATAGAGGTATCCCCTTCGATGGTGATGTGATTGCTATCATATATCATGATGAGATTATCGAGCTCATGCCGTCCGGCCAGTGCACAAGCCTCATAGCTGATCCCCTCCTCAAGATCTCCGTCGCCACAGAGGCAGTAGACGTTGTGATCGATGATTTTCGTCGTCTCGCTATTGAGAAGATGACCAAGATACTTGGAGGCCATGGACATCCCCACGGCGTTGGCCACGCCCTGACCCAAAGGACCTGTGGTGATCTCCACGCCGGGAGTGTGGCCATACTCTGGATGACCTGGGGTCTTGGACCCAAACTGACGGAAGGCTTTGAGATCTTCAAGACTCAGGTCATAACCCCACAAATAGAGCAAAGAGTAGATAAGCCCCGTAGCATGCCCACCGCTAAAGACCAAACGATCGCGATTGAGCCATTTTGGGTTTTTGGGATTGTGGCGCAGATGATGACTCAATACCACTGCAATATCCGCCAGGCCAAGAGGAGCTCCAGGATGTCCACTATTGGCCTTTTGGATCATATCCAAAGCCAAAAACCGAATAGTATCGGCCATCTTTTTGAGAATTTTTTCGTCCATTCCTATCCTTTTTGGTTGTGGTGTCTATAAAGATATCGCTCTAAAAGGCTCTGTAAAGCAGCATGGATTTTCGGAGGGAGGTCTTGGAGTCTTTCTTGAAGTTTCGATGCGTAGCGATCGGCCTCTTGGATGGCCCTTTGCTCACCAAGAAGCGTGACAAAAGAGTTTTTGGCACTATCGGACTGGGTGGTCTTGCCAGCTTCTTCTTGGGTCCAAAGAGCATCGATAATGTCATCTTGGATCTGAAAAAGAAGTCCTAACTCCAATCCAAAGCTATAAAGACGCTCTTGAATCTGCTGGTCCAGATCAGCGATCACCGCTCCCATCTGCAATGAAGCAGCGATGAGCTTGGCCGTCTTGTTTCGATGCAAAAGTTCAAGCTGTTCCAATCCTAATTTTTGATTTTCAAAATAGCAATCAATGATCTGACCATGCACCATCCCATCCACACCGCCATTGTGAGCTAGAAGTTCGACTAACTTGCTTTTCGTATCTCCACTAAGAGCTGCTTTGGAGATGAGCAAGAAGGCGTGGGTATTAAGAGCATCTCCTACGAGTGTAGCAGTAAGCTCATCATATCGAGTGTGCAAAGTGGGCTCACCTCGTCTTAGATCGGCATCGTCCATCACTGGTAGATCATCATGGATCAAGGAGTAGGTATGAAAAATCTCTAGCGCCAAAGCTACGTCCAAAGCAGAGGGAATGAGCAAAGGATTGCTGGCCTCCACTACACTCAAAAGTAGCAATGGCCGAAAACGTTTGGCTCTAGCTTGCAGCATGGCGTTGAGAGCCTCTTCGTAAAAGGGGTGGAAAGATTGGACTTTGAGAGGGTTTTCGCGAAGATGACGCTCAAAAAGATCGAGAAGATCCATCATTTCGTTCCGAAGGGGTTGATCAGCCCCATAGCGCTCTTTTGCTTATCTTCTTCGACCATCTTGTAGACATCATTGATAGCACTAAGAAGCAAGATCTCCAAAGACTCTTTATCCTCAAGGAGGGAATCATCGATGTCGATATCGATAACTTCGCCTTTGCCATTGGCGCTCACTTTGACCATCCCTCCACCGCTTTTTGCAGTAAAGATCTTCTTCTCTTGCTCCTCTTGGAGTCTTTTGGCCTTCTCTTGAATCTCCTCAAAGACCTTTCCAAGCTCTCCAAGATCCATCTTCTCAAACATAAACCCACCTTTACATATAGGTCAATATCTCATCGATATCGTTGTTGTCATTGACCAAAACGACGGTAGGCTCGTAGTTCCTTAGCTCCTCTTCGCTATACTGGGCATAGGCGACGATGATGATCTTGTCGCCCGGATGGGCCTTTCTGGCGGCGGCTCCATTGAGGCAGATCTCCCGTTTGCCCCGCTCTCCGCGAATGACGTAGGTCGAAAAACGCTCCCCGTTGTTGATGTTGAGGATATCGACCTTCTGTCCGACGCGAAGCTTCGCCGCTTCCATAAGCTCCTCATCGATGGTGATAGAGCCGACATAGTTGAGATTGGCATCGGTCACCGTCGCTCGATGAATCTTGCTATAGAGCATCTCTATAAGCATCTTTACGCTCCACCCGCCATTTTGATCACATCAGCGATACTCATCGGCTCATCCCAATACTCTTTTGGAATGAGATACTCCTCCACCGGTGTCCCGCCGATGATATGCTCTTCTATTATTCTATCAATTTTTTCCTTATTCAGTCCCACATACATATGGTGTCCTGGCTCCACAAGCATCACAGGACCTAGCTGACAGCGGTTCAAGCAGCCAGTGCGCACCGGTTGCACCGCGGCGATGATCCCCTTTTCCATCAATTTTTGGGCTAAATATTGAAAGAGCTGCTGGCTCTCGGGATCGTTGGGGCTGACACAGCTTGGCTTCGGGAAACCCGGAGGGGCAGATTGCTCACACTTGAAAAGATAGAATGTCGGTTGAGGAATTCCCATTGTCTCTCCTTTAAATCACACTATTTTTGTCTGAATTTTATCGGATATTTTTTAACTCCAAGATAACTTTTGAAACTACTCTTTTCTCTTAAGGGCTTCTTGGGCCGTCTCTGCGTCGCTAAAGGGGATCATCCCATCAGCTGTCTCGATATATTCCTCATCGCCTTTGCCAAGGATGAGCAAGATCTCATCCTCTTTGAGATCTCCTATAGCCTCATAAATCGCTCTTTTTCGATCGACGATCTTTTCGATGGGGACCGGCGTGGTTATGCCCTGAGCGATCTCTTCTATGATGCTGCTAGGATCCTCGCTTCGGGGATTGTCGCTGGTAAGGTAGATCTTGGTGCAAAATCGGCTGGCCACCTCACCCATCAAAGCCCTTTTTGTACGATCTCGATCGCCTCCAGCCCCAAAAAGGGCTACGATCTTCTTGCCAGGAAAACTTTCAAAGACCTTCTTCATTCCATCAGGCGTATGAGCAAAATCAACAATGACAAGAGGATCATAGGAGACGATCTGCATACGACCCTTCACACCGCCAAAATTCTCTACCGCCTCACAGATTTCTTCTAAAGGTTCGTTGGTGAGAATATGTACAGCCCCTATAGCTGCGGTAAGGTTGTAAAGATTGAAGAGTCCTTGCAAAGGAGAGTGAAAATCGACCATCTCGTTGGCATAGCGTAATACCGCGCTGATACCCCGCTCTAGCGAATAGGCCAGGATCTGATAGGTAGCCAACTCCTCCACGGCATAGGTCCTGGCACCTTTTGGGTTGAACTCGATCTTCGCCTCTTTGTTGAGAAGCTTATCACCACTGTCTTGAAAAAAGGAGGCTTTGGTGGCGATGTAGTGCTCCATTGTCTTGTGGTAGTCTAGATGGTCCTGGCTGATATTGGTGAGGACCTTGAGGGCGAACTCCAATCCTTCGATACGCTTTTGATCGATGGCATGGGAGCTCACCTCCATGACGAAATGGCTGGCTCCTGCCTCTTTGGCCAAAAAGAGATGGTAAATAGTCTCCAGGATAGGCGGGGTGGTGAGACTTTTTTCTCCCTTGCGCTCGTCGGCGATGAAAAATCCTCTCGTACCTTGCAAAGCCGCCCTATATCCCAGATCGTTGAGGATAGAGTAGATAGCGGCTGCCGTGGTAGTCTTGCCGTTGGTGCCGGTAATCCCTACTATCTTTATATCTTTTAGGCCAAGCCTATCCAAAAGCTGAGAAGATGTAAGAGTATTGGCTTTTACTTCATGGGCATAGGGACGATTTTGGTGAGTGAGCAAAAAAAGATCACTCTCTTCGATCTCTTTGGTATTGTCGGTAACGGTAAAAGCGCCAAAATCGTAGATCATGCTTTGTCACTCAGTCGATCGAAGAAGTACTGGAGTCTCTTATCTGTTGGATAGAGCTTTGTCGCATCCTCCAAATAGCTATAGACCATGTCGATAAACCCATGCTCTATGAGATTTTCGATAAAGTCGAAGAAGTCACTCTTTTTTGTGATGATCACTTTGGTGCTAAACATTATATCTTCAAAGGCTCTCTTAAAAGATCCTCGGCTAGTGACGATCTCTTTGAAATCTTCATAACTTATCCCTTCGCTCAGAAGTGGCTGGATCCTCAGCTCCTCCTCCAGCCGCATCATATTCTCATCCGCTTCATCCATCTGACGCACCATCTCCATCACTTTAGCCTCTGGATCTTTCTCTCCCTCCTCTTTCAAAACCAGATAAAAATCATACAGCGCGACCGCCTCCTCTTCGTCCTCTTCTAGTAGATCGCACAGCATCGCTCCCATGAGCGCCTCTTTGTTTTGAGGCTCTTGGCGCAAGATATGCAAGAAGATATCCAGCGCCTCTTGGTATTCACGCTTCATAAAATGCTCACCCGCCTTTCGTAGCAACGCCTGCTTATCCATTTGAACCTTGCTCTCCTTCATACTGCATCGCTATATCCTCCCACTGATCTTCGTATCCTGGTGGGATATTGATCACTTCGATATCTGGATGTATGTCGATCTTGAGTTGTCGCTCCACTCCATATTTCAAAGTGTTGCCAGCGGCACTGCAGCCCACACACGCTCCTCCAAGTTGGACAAACACTTTGCCGTTTTTGATACCCAAAAGTTTGATATCGCCACCATCTAGAGCCAACATGGGCTTGATCTTCTCTATACTCTTCTCTACCGCCAGCAAGAGATCTTCGTCGCTAAATGGGAGAGGCATCTTCATCCTTTATGAAATGTTTGAAGGAATATAGTTTAATTGCGTTTAAAATAAGCTTAAGAAAGAAGAGTAGTTTGGGGCGGAGCCCCGGAGAATTAGATGAATTCGATAAACGCCATAGGCGCAGCGTCGCCTCGGCGGGTTCGTGTCCGAACGATCCTGGTGTATCCGCCGTTTCGATCTTTGTACTTTGGCGCTATTTCGTTGACCAGTTTTTTGGTCGCCTCTTTGTCTTGGAGATAGCTAAAGACCTCTCTATGAGCGTTGAAGTCACCTTTGCCAGCTTTTGTAACAAGCTTTTCGATATAACTTCGAAGTGTCTTTGCTTTGGCGACGGTGGTCTCGATGCGCTCCTCCATCACCAAGGCTATGGCCAGGTTTTTAAGGAGCGCTTTTCTATGAGAGCTTGTGCGTCCAAGTTTTCTGTATCCATGTTTGTGTCTCATACCCTTATCCTTTAAGACTTTCTATTTTGTTGAGTATGCTCTCTTTGAGCTGATCGGTCATCTTGGAGAGATCGACATTGAGCTCTGCAAGCTTCTCCTCGATCTCGTCGAGAGATTTTTTGCCAAGGTTTTTGATGTTTTTGAGCTCGTTTTTGTCCATGAGCAAAAGCTCTCCCACATATTCTATGCCGGCTCGCTCCAATGAGTTGTAGCTTCTAGCACTCAGTCCCAGTGAGTCGATCTTTTCATAGAAGATCTTTTCTGTGTCTTTATTGGAGCCCGCACCGCTGTTGTCGACAATGTTGAGCTCTGAGTTGAAAATACTCATCTGGCTTTGCATGACATCAAGGGCCATCTTGAGTGCTTCAGCCGGATCTACTTGACCGTCGGTCTCGATATCAAACACAATCTTTTCGTAGTTTGGATTGTCTTCGACCAGGACATTTTCGATCTCGTAGACCGCCTTTTTGACAGGGGTGAAGAAAGCATCCAAAGGTATAAAGCCCTCCGGCAGCTCCTCACGGATATCTTCGCTAGGGACATATCCGATCCCCTTTTTGATAATCAAAGAGATCGCAAGTTCAGCATCTTCGTTGAGAGTGGCTAGAAAGTTCTCCGGTGTCACTACATCGACTTGATCGTTGATGAAATCTTTGCCATAGAGCTCTCTTGGACCTTCAAAAGTATACGAGACACTCACTGACTCAAGCTCAGGATCTTTGATCTTGAATCGGATATTCTTGAGGTTGATGATGAACTCAGCCACATCCTCTAGCATCCCGCGCACACTGTCAAACTCGTGCTGGACACCCTCTATCTTGATACCTACTGGAGCGTATCCCGCCGTACTGCTTAGAAGCAGGCGTCTTAGAGGATGGGCCACGGAGATGGCGTACCCACTCTCAAAAGGATAGACGCTTAGTCTGATATGGTGATCTTTGATTTTCTCTACATCCATATTTGTCGGAACGGATGGAGCTACTTTGATTTTTTTCATTGCCCACTCTCTTTAAAAATTTTTTCCCCAAGGCATAGAGCCTTAGGAGACTAATTACTACTTGGAGTAAAGCTCTACGATGAGTCGCTCTTCGACCGGAATCTCCACTTCACTTCTATCAGGCACTCGCGTAAATATCCCAAACACCTTCTCCTTATCCACATCGACCCAAGGCACGATACCGGTCTGATTGGTCAGCTCCAAAGAGCGCTGGATCTGAGGATTGTTCTTGCTCTTTTCACGAATCTCGATCTTCTGGCCTGGCTTGACTCTGTATGAGGGGATATTGACCCGTCTGCCGTCTACCAGGACATGACCATGGTTGACGAGCTGTCTTGCAAATCGTCTCGTGGTAGCAAATCCCATGCGATAGACCACATTGTCCAGGCGCTGCTCAAGGAGCTTGATGAGGTTCTCCCCGGTATTCCCTTCCATTCGGTTCGCCTCTTTGAAGAGGTTTCGAAACTGCTTCTCAAGCACTCCATACATATACTTGGCTTTTTGCTTCTCTCTTAGCTGCAAGCCATACTCACTGATCTTCGTTCGTCGCTGTCCATGCTGTCCCGGTGGATATGGGCGCTTCTCTAGAGCGCTCTTTCCTTTGAGGCGCCGCTCCCCTTTGAGCGCAAGGCTGACACCTAGTCTTCTTTCGATTCTCTCAACCGGACCTCTATATCTTGCCATCGTATCTCCTAATCCAAAATTTTTCGCTCGTTTTGGCGTGCCGTTTTTACAGTTATACTCGTCGTCTCTTCGGTGGCCGACATCCGTTGTGCGGCAATGGCGTGATATCCTTGAAGAAGATTACTCGGATGCCCTCGATAGCTCCCACGCTCTTGACCGCCGTATCACGACCGCTCCCTGGTCCTTGGACTTTGATGCCTACCTCTTTGATACCGTGCTCCTTGGCCTTGGTCATGGCATCCTCGACAGCTTGCTGCGCCGCAAAAGGAGTGGACTTCTTGCTTCCTTTAAATCCCAAGCTTCCAGCACTGCTCCAGGCGATCACGTTGCCCATCTCGTCAGTGACGGTGACGACGGTGTTGTTGAAGGTGGCGTTGATGTAGACGATGCCACGGGCGATATTCTTCTTGACTACCTTTTTTCTAGCTCTTCTTTTTGCCATCTATCTATCCTTTACTTTGCACCTACGGTTTTTTTCTTGCCTTTTCTCGTTCGAGCGTTGGTCTTGGTTCTTTGACCGCGAACCGGAAGTCCTCTTCTGTGGCGAAGCCCTCTATAGCATCCTATATCCATGAGGGCTTTGATATCCATCGCCACTTTTCGTCGAAGATCCCCCTCGACCATGTAGTTTTCTCGGATATGTTTGTTGATGCTCGCCACTTCCTCTTCGCTGAGCTCATAGACTCGCTTATCAAAGCTGATCCCTACAGCCGTGAGGATCTTGCGAGATGTGGTAAGTCCGATTCCATATACGTATGGAAGAGCATATTCGATTCGCTTGTTTTTGGGTAAATCGACTCCAGCAATCCTTGCCATTGACTATCCTTGTCTCTGTTTGTGTTTTGGATTGACGCAGATGACTCGCACTACGCCTTTTCGCTTGATGATCTTGCACTTGTCGCACATCTTCTTGACTGACGGTCTTACTTTCATTTAGGTTCTCCTTAGAAATTTTAGCACTTCAAACGGCACGCTTAGGTTGAGTGAGCCTGCTCAACCAATCCTTGTAAGAAAAGTGCCACTTCTTACAAAGATTCTTCCCACAGTTCTAAAAGGGACCAAATTATACTTAAAAGAGCCTTAATTTAAGCTTATTTATATCGGAAGGTTATGCGCCCTTTATCAAGGCTGTAGGGAGTGAGTTCTACTTTGACCTTGTCACCAGGCAAGATCTTGATATAGTGCATCCGCATTTTACCGGCGATATGGCACAATACCACATGGCCATTCTCCAGCTCCACACGAAACATTGCGTTTGGAAGCGCCTCTTTGACTATGCCGTCTACTTCGATCACATCATCTTTTGCCATTCAATCCTCCTTGCTTAAGATTTGAGCTTTTCCATCAATTACCGCTACGGTATGTTCATAGTGGCTTCCACGAAGACCATCTTCACTCACTACCGACCATTTATCTTCCAAGATCTTGGGAGTCCCCAGTTTTTGACAAATCATCGGCTCTATACAAAAGACCATACCGTTTTTTATCTTGGGGCCACTTTTGGGAGAGCCATGCTCAAGATAATTGGGAAGTTCCGGCTCTTCGTGGGGTTTTCGTCCTATCCCATGTCCGCAAAAGCCATGCAGAGGCTGATACCCTCTTGACTTTATGTATTTTTCGATCTCAAAGCTTAGCTCTTTGAAACGCATACCGGGTCTGATGATCTCTATGGCGTAGGAGAGGGTATCTTTGGCCACAGCAATGAGATCTTGATCCTTTTGACTTATCTCGCCTATGCCTACAGTAATAGCGCCATCTCCATACCACCCCTCCAGCTCTGTACCGATATCAAGTCCTATAATATCACCCTCTTTGAGTCGATAATCGGTAGGGACACCATGGATGATCACTTCGTTGACAGAGGTGCAGACCGAGGCCGGAAAGCCGTAGAGTCCTTTGAAAGATGGGCGTGCTCCTAGACTTCGGATATACTCCTCTCCCGCCTCATCGATCTCCTTGAGAGAGACCCCTGGTTTGCAAAGGTTGTCTTTGAGGTAGTTGAGAGTCTTCGCCACGACGACGTTGGCTCGTCGCAGCTTCTCGATTTCGGCAGGTTTTCGAATAGCTATCGCCATCAAAGCCCTACCGCGCTGAGTGTCTCATACTTGCTCATATAGATCTGAGCCTCGATCTTTCGCATGGTATCCAAAGCCACTTGCACGACAATAAGTACCGCTGTCCCTCCAAAGTAAAAGGGCACTCCCATCGCTTTGACCAAGATCCAAGGAAGCGTGGCGATAAGCCCCAGATAGAGCGCACCCCAAAAGGTGAGCCTGCTGGCTACTTCATTGAGATACTCCGCCGTAGGTTCTCCTGGCCGCACTCCCGGGATGAAGCCTCCCTGGCGCTTGAGATTCTCGGCGATATCTTTTGCATTAAAGACGATAGAGGCGTAGAAGTAGGCGAAAAAGACCACCAAGAAAAACATCAAGATATTGAAAACAAAGCCGTTTGGATTGAGCAGATCAGCGATACGCTGGACGATCGGATTGGTGCTCGATTGCAAAATGGTCGAAGGGAACATCAAGATAGCCGATGCGAAAATTGGCGGAATGACGCCGCTGAGGTTGAGTTTGATCGGGATATAGTTCATGATGCGTTTTTTCTGATTTTGCATCAGCACTTTTCTCGAATAGGAGACCGGAATACGGCGCTCGGCAAGTTCGACATAGATAATAAATCCCACCGTCAGCAAAATGATAGCCACAATGGCGATAAGCACCAAGAAATTGAGCTCACCCGTATTGACCAAGTTGATAGTGCCGGCGATGGCTGCCGGGATACCTGATACGATACCTGCGAAGATGATGAGTGAGATCCCGTTTCCAATACCTCGCTGAGTGATCTGCTCCCCGATCCACATCAAGATCATCGTCCCAGCTAGCATACTAATTGCAGCGATGGTAACGAAGGTAGGCATATCGATCATGATAGCACTCTCACCGCCCCGCCCCGTGAGGCTTTGGAGGCCGATAGAGACCCCGATGGCCTGGATGAGCGTGATGACGATGGTGGCGTATCGAATGATCTGCATATATTTGACCATCCCGTCACGCTCTTTTTTCATCTGGGCTAGGGATGGGAAGGTGGCTGCTAGAAGCTCCATAATGATAGATGCGGTGATGTAGGGCATGATACCCAAGGAGATGATACTCAGACGACTGACGGCGTTGCCACTAAACATATTGAACATGCCAAGAGCGTTACCGCTTTGGGTATCGAAGAACTCCTTGACCACGTCGATATTGACGCCGGGTACCGGCACATAGGCCAAGACCCGATAGAGGAAGAGGAAGCCTAGTGTGATGAGGATCTTATTGACAAGAGACCTGTTCATTATTTTTGTCCACTATAAGAGATATTCTCGTCTTTGACCTTTGAGGCGATCTCTTTTGCGCTGCTCCCGATGAGTTTTACTTTCGTCACATATACGGGGAGCTTGTAGACACTTCGAATGGTCTCGATAGTGATCACTTCAAGCTCCGCCACTTTTTTTACTTTGTCCACATTGATAGCATGGGGCTTTTGGACTCGTGAGTTGAAACCCACTTTTGGCAGTCGTCTTTGCAAAGGCTGCTGTCCGCCTTCGAATCCTCTTTTTTGAGAGTATCCTGTGCGGCTCTTTTGCCCCTTTTGACCTCTGGTGGCGGTTTTACCCATACCGCTTCCCTGTCCTCGTCCCACTCTTTTTGTCTTGTGAGTACTTCCGGGTGCGGGTTGTAGATTGTGTAGTGCCATGGCCTATCCTTTGATTCTTTGTAAAGCTTCGATCGTAGCTCGCACCAATGTAGCCGGGTTATTCGATCCCAAAGATTTGGTCAAGATATCTTTGATACCGGCAAGCTCTAGCACGGGTCGTGCCGCACCACCGGCGATTACTCCCGTACCTTGGCTGGCAGGTTTGAGCAAGATTTTGCTGGCATTATATTTGTGCTCGATATCGTGAGCGATGGTCGTGCCTTTGATGTTGACGGTCGTGATGTTTTTGAAAGCGTTGTCGATCGCCTTTTTGATGGCGTCTGGGACCTCTTTGGCTTTGCCGATCCCATATCCTACATGACCTTTCTTGTCACCCACGACCACAAGGGCGCTAAATCGAAATCGTCGCCCACCCTTGACAACCTTCGTCACACGGCTGATATTGACCACTACCTCTTCGAACTCTTCTCTATTCCATTTTTCCATAGACTACCCCTAAAACTTGATTCCGTTTTCTCTAAGCGCATCGGCGAAAGATGCGACTACGCCATGGTAGAGATATCCGTTTCGATCGAATACGATCGTCTCGATCCCCAAGGTCTTGAGTTTGCCGGCGAAATCCGCCGCAAGCTTCTTGACATCCTCTTTGTTGGCCTTGATACCCATCTTCGCACCATCGGCGTAGGCCAGTGTGTGACCTTTGGTATCGTCGATGGCCTGAGCATAGAAGTGTCTATTGGATTTGAAAACACTTACTCTAGGTCTTTCGGCGCTGCCTCGCACCTTGCCTCTGACACGTCTTTTTCTTTTGATTTTGAGTCTGTTTTTTCTTCTTTGTACACTCTCTCTCATATCCTACCCTTTACTTCTTGGCCGTCTTACCGGCTTTTCTGATGATGACTTCGTCAACATACTTGACACCTTTGCCTTTGTACGGCTCAGGCGGTCTGAAGCTTCGAATCTCAGCGGCCACCTGGCCTACTTTTTGCTTATCATGGCCTTTGACGGTGATGATATTCTTGTCGACACTAATCTGAATCCCTTCAGGGATAGGGTAGTTGATAGGATGAGAAAAACCTAGTTGTAGCTCAAGCTCTTTGCCTTTGACCGCAGCTCTATAACCAACCCCGTTGATCTCAAGCTTCTTCTCAAAACCTTTCGTAACGCCTTCTATAGCATTGTTTGTGAGACTTCTATAGGTCCCCCAGTAGGCGCGGCTCTGGCGATCTTCGCCTACAGGATGGAAAACGATTTTATTGTCTTCGATCTCGACTTTGACTCTATCGCCAAACTCGACCTCGTTGGAGAGGTTGCCCTTTTTGACGATGAGTCTCCCCTCTTCAAGTTTCACTTCGACCCCGCTTGGGATCGCTACCGGCTGCTTTCCTATTCTGCTCATTTTGTTCCTTTATACGATATTTCTACGAATGACTCGAATGGATATCGTATTACCAAACACTACAAAGAACTTCGCCGCCTACTCCAAGGCGATAAGCTTCGTCGTTAGGCAATACGCCTTTGCTCGTACTTACGATAATCGTTCCGTATCCGTTTTTAAATCGTTTGATTTCGTCTTTGCCCTTGTAGATTCGTCGTCCGGGCTTGGAAATTCGTTTGATTTCGTTGATGACGGGCTTTTTCTTCTTGCCCTCTTCTTCATATTTCAAAACGACGTTGATATATTTTCTATTGCCCTCTTCTACTACTTTGTAGCTTTCGATATACCCTTTTTCCTGCAAAATCTTCACAATCGCCTCTACGATTTTTGAGTAGAGAAGCTGGGTCACCTCTTGGCCTCGTGTTGAGGCGTTTCGAATCCTTGTGATGCTGTCCGCAATCAAATCGTTGATCATTGTAATTCTCCTTTATGATATCTAATAGGGTTCGGTCTCCCGCTACCTATTAGGTGAGCTTACCAGCTCGACTTCTTCACACCTGGCAAGAGCCCTTCGCTCGCCATTTTTCTCAGACAGATTCTGCAAAGCCCAAAATCTCTATATACAGATCGGGGCCGTCCGCAGATCTGACAGCGAGTATAAGCTCGCACTTTGAACTTCGGTTTTCTCTTCGCTTTTGCGATCATGCTTTTTTTAGCCATTATCTACCACCTTTTGCAAATGGGAATCCAAGCTGCTCAAGAAGCTTGTAGGCCTCTTTGTCGCTCTCGGTCGAAGTGACGATCGTGATGTTCATCCCGTGGGTCTTGATGATGTTGTCGTAATCGACTTCCGGGAACATCAGCTGCTCATCGAGACCGAAGTTGTAGTTGCCTCGTCCGTCAAATCCGCTCTTGGGAAGCCCGCGAAAGTCTTTTACTCTTGGAAGAGCGATGTAGATGAGCTTTTGCAAGAAATTCCACATGCGATCCCCTCGAAGTGTCACCTTGACACCTACGGGCATCCCTTCACGAATCTTAAATCCAGCCTCACTCTTCCTTGCTTTTGTCACCACGGCATGCTGACCGGTGATGAGGCTGATAGTGTCTTGGATATTTTGCATGAGCTTGCTATCTCTACTAGCCTCTCCGGCACCCACACTCACCACAATCTTCTCCAGTTTTGGGATGAGCATAGGATTTGTGATCTCTAGCTCCTCTTTGAGTGCTGGGATCACCTTCTCTTTGTAGTTTTGCTTGAGTTCCAACGTCATGATGCGCCACCTTCTACTTTTCGAACGTTTGAGATGTGAATCGGCATCTCTTTGGTGATAAATCCACCATCAGGGTTTTGTTCACTCTTCTTGACCGCTTTTTTGACCACTTTGCATCCGGCCACGATCACAGCATCTTTTTTTGGAAGTACCTTGAGTACTTCACCGGTTTTTCCTTTGTCATCACCGGCGATGATCTCGACAATATCGCCCTTTTTGATCTTAAACTTCTTAGCCATCAAAGCACCTCCGGTGCGAGTGAAACGATTTTCATGAAGTTTTTATATCGGACCTCTCTGGCGACCGGACCAAAAATCCGTGTGCCGATCGGCTCGTTTTTATTATCCAGGATAACCGCGGCGTTGTCGTCGAATCGGATCAAAGAGCCGTTCTCTCTTTGGATCTCTTTTTTCGTTCGCACGACGACCGCCTTGACCACCTGGCCCTTTTTCACCTTTCCGTTTGGCAGCGCCTTCTTGACGGAAGCGACGATGACATCTCCCACGGAGGCGTAGCGTCGCTTGGATCCGCCAAGGACTTTGATTGCCATGATCTCTTTGGCGCCGCTATTGTCCGCGACATTTAGTCTTGTAAAACTTTGAATCATCACTTAACTCCTGATTCGACGATCTCTTTGAGTCGAAAAGATTTTCGCTTCGATATTGGTCTGCACTCCACTGCGCTTACCACGTCGCCTACTTGCGCCTTGTTGTGCTCGTCATGCACAAGGTACTTTTTGAAGCGCTTGACGATCTTGTGGTATTTTGGGTGCATCATCTTGCGCTCTACCAAGACGGAGATGGTCTTGTCTCCGCTTTTTTTAATCACTCTTCCTTGCACTACTCTTTTGTAAGCCATTATCCAGCCCTTCTTTTCTCGGCTATCGCCGTTTTGATTCGCGCGATATCTTTTCTAGTCTTTCTGATCTGACTTGTATCTTGAAGCTGCATGGTCTTAAGCTGCATACGTAGCTTAAACAGCTCCAACTTCTTCTCCCTAAGCATTCCCTCAAGCTCTTGCAAGCTTTTCTCTTTGATCTCAGTATATTTCATTTTCACTCTCTTGTGTCACGATTTTTGTTTTGAATGGAAGTTTGTATCGTGCCAAGTCAAGCGCCTCTCGCGCCAAGCTCTCTTCTACCCCGGCCATTTCGTAGATGATTCGACCAGGCTTGATATTCATCACCCACTTTTCAACTGCCCCTTTTCCTTTACCCATACGGGTCTCAAGAGGCTTCTTGGTCAAAGGCTTGTCTGGAAAGACCCTAATCCAGATCTTACCGGTCCTCTTGACCTTCCTGGTCATTGCCACCCTGGCCGCTTCGATCTGCCTAGAGTCGATCCGGCCATGCTCAAGTGCTTTGATACCGATACTCCCAAAAGCAAGACTGTTGCCTCTATAGGCCTTGCCTCTGTTTCGTCCCTTTTGCTGTTTTCGATATTTCGTCTTCTTTGGCATCAACATGGTTAACTTCTCCTTCTTGGAGCTCTGCGTCTTGGCTTCTCAGTCGGTTCTGGTCGGATCCCTTTTTGAAGGACTTCGCCTTTGAAGATCCAGACCTTCACGCCAATCACTCCATAGGTGGTGTAGGCTTGGGCAAACCCATAATCGATTTTGGCTCGAAGGGTATGCAAAGGCACGCGACCTTCCAAATACCATTCAGTCCGTGCCATTTCGGCTCCACCAAGCCGTCCGGCCACTTGGACTTTGATGCCCTTTACGCCAGCTTTTTGCGCCGCTTGCATCACCTTCTTCATAGCCCTTCGAAAAGCGACCCGGCGCTCAAGCTGAGTGGCGATATTTTCGGCTGCTAGCTGAGCGGAGGCTTGTGGGCGTTTTTCCTCTTTGATGTTGATATAGACATCTTTGCCCACGAGCTTGGAGAGCTTTTGCTTGAGTTTTTCGATATCGGCGCCTTTTTTACCGATGATGATACCAGGTCTAGCCGCCACGATCGTAACTCGAAGCTTCTTTGCCGTTCGCTCGATGATGATGTTGCTGATACCCGCGTAGTAGAGCTCTTTTTTCAAAAAGTTTCGGATTTTATGATCCTCCGCCACGCGCGCGGGCATCTTGTTGTAGTCTGGGAACCATCTTGACTCCCAGTTTCTATTGATCCCAAGTCTTAGACCTATTGGATTGACTTTTTGACCCATTAGCTATCCTTCTTTACTTCTGCGACTTCTACATAGACATGAGAGGTCGGTTTGAGAATCTTGCTAGCTCTACCCCTCGCTCTTGGTCGAAATCGTTTGAGGTATGGTCCTCTGTCCACCCGGCAAGAGGTGATCACGACCTCTTCTGGCTCATATCCACCATTGGCTACTGCGCTGGTGATCACCTTTTTTAGAACTTTCGCGGCCTTGTTTGGCATAAATTCCAGTGCCGCCAACGCCTCTTCGGCGTTCATCCCCTGCACCTCTCTTGCGATGAGTCTCGCCTTGGTCGGTGAGAGTCTGATAAATCGTAGTATCGCTTTACTCATCACCTATCCTTATTTCCCGATTTTCTTCTGTACAGAGCCTTTGTGCCCCTTGAATGTCCGCGTAGGAGCGAACTCACCTAGCTTAAATCCCACATGGTTTTCTGTAATATAGACAGGCACGAATTGACGTCCATTATGGACATTGATCGTAAGACCTATCATCTCTGGCACGATCGTGCTCCTCCTAGACCATGTCTTGATAGGCTTTTTATCGCCACTCTCTTTGGCCTTGAGCACTTTTTTCATGAGATGGTCATCTACAAATGGACCCTTTTTAATACTTCTTGCCATCGTTTACCCTCTTATTTCTTTCTTCTTGAGATTATAAGTTTGTCGCTTGGCTTCTTGCGTCTTGTCTTATAACCTTTTGTCGGCATTCCCCAAGGAGTCACAGGGTGTCCACTAGGACCGGTTTTTCCTTCACCACCACCATGTGGGTGATCGACAGGGTTCATCGCCGAACCTCTCGTCTGCGGTCTGATGCCTCGGTGTCGGTTTCGTCCAGCCTTTCCGATAGTGACGTTGATCCACTCTTCGTTGCCGACGACTCCGATCGTAGCCATACACTCACCAAGCACTTTTCTCATTTCACCACTTGGGAGTCTGAGGATAACATATTTGCCCTCTCGTCCCATGATCTGAGCATAGGCTCCAGCGCTTCGTGCCAGCTGTCCGCCTTTGCCCGGTTTCATCTCGATATTGTGCACCAAGGTCCCTACGGGGATGTTTTTGATCTTCATAGCGTTTCCGGGCAATACGTCAAGACCGCTCTCTGCTGCTTCGACGATGTCGCCGACTTTAAGGCCACTTGGCTGAAGAATATATCTCTTGTCTCCGTCTCTATAGACGATGAGCGCCACTCGGCATGTTCTGTACGGATCGTATTCGATCGTAGCCACGCGTCCGGGCACGCCGAACTTGTTTCGCTTGAAATCGATGATTCGGTAGAGCTTCTTCGCTCCCGCCTCTCTGTGTCTGGAGGTGATGCGCCCTTGGTTGTTTCGTCCTGCGCGGGCGGGAAGCTTGACAAGAAGCTTTCGCACACTAGGCTTGCTGGTAATATCGCTGCTGTCCACCACCGACATGAATCGTCGGCTGGGCGTATATGGTTTGAATTTTTTGATCGCCATGTCCCTATCCTTACACCGCTAGACTTTCTATGCTTGCGCCCTCTGGGAGCTTGACATAGAACTTTTTGTAGTTGTCTCGTTTTCCCTCAATCCCTCGAAAACGCTTCGTCTTACCCTTCATGCGAAGAGAGTTGATCTTGACCGGAGTGACACCAAAATACTCTTTGAGTATCGCTTTGAGCTGATTTTTGGTCATTTTGTCGCTCGTTTGAATAACGATGTATCCCTCTTCTTGAAGGCCCAAACTCTTCTCGGTATAGATGATTGATTTGATATCTGTAATATCCGCCATTTTAGCCCTCTTTTACTATTTTTTCCCAAACAGGTTTTTCGATGACGACCGCTCGAAACGCCGCCGCAAGATATGCGTTGAGTTCGTTTGGCTCTATCAAGTATGCGTTTGGAAGGTTACGAAACGCCAAGAATGTCTTCTCGTCGATGTTTTCTTTGACGATAAGTGCGTCACGAACGCCAAGTTTTTTCATGATAGCAGCCGCGTCTTTGGTCTTGCCACTCTCGACAGCGATGCTATCGACGATGAAAAGCGCGCCTTGCTCGCCTTTTTCGTTGAGCGCGAACTCAAGGGCTTTTCGCTTTTGCTTCTTGTTGATCTTTTGGGTGTAGTTCTTGGTGTTTTTAGGACCAAAGGCTACACCACCGCCGACGAATATCGGTGATCGGATGGAGCCCGCTCGAGCACCACCTCGTCCCTTTTGTTGCCAAGGCTTTCGTCCACCGCCGCTCACTTCGCCTCTGCTTTTTGTGTGGGCGTTGTTGGCTCGAAGGTTCGCCGCATACGCCTTGACGTAGAGGTAGAGGTTGTGCGGGTTGATGCCTTGAAAATTTTCGGGTAGTGCTGCCTCACCCGCTTGTTCGAACTTTTCGTTTAGAATGACCGCTTTACTCATTTGACAATCCTTATCTTCCCAAGTGCTCCGTTTGGTCCGGGAACGGCTCCCTTGACGACCAAGATTTTGTTTTCCGGATCGAAGCTGACCACTTCGTTTTGGACGGTTACTTTTTTGTTGCCGTACTGTCCGGGCATTTTTTGTCCGGGCATGATCCGTCCGGGCCACTCACACATACCCACAGAACCCGGCGCTCTGTGGAATCTTGAGCCGTGGCTGTCAGGACCGCCGGCGAAGTTCCATCGCTTGACGACACCGGTAAACCCTCGACCTTTGGAGTTGAAGCTTGTTTTGATCCTTTGAGCCTCACTCAAAGGAGCCATATCCAAATCGCCCGCTTCGGTATTGGCGACCTTGAGCGTGACGAATCTGTTGAACTGCGGCTCGAGGCCGTACTTCTTCTGCTGACCTTCGATCGCTTTGTTGCGTCTTTTGCCGTGGCTGTAGGCTACGATCGCCTTGCCACCCTCTAAAATCTCGCATACTTTTGCATCTTTTACTTTGAGGAGCGTTACCGGTATACTTGGTACTCCGATAGTCCTGCTCATTCCGATTTTTTCTACGATAAATTCCATATGCCTCCCCTTACTCGCCCATTGACCTGACTTCGACATCCACTTCCGGTGCCAAATCAAGCTTCATTAGTGAATCAACCGTATCAGGCGTCGCTGAAACGATATCGATAAGTCGTGAGTGAATTCTGATCTCAAACTGCTCTCGTGAATCTTTGTTGATGTGTGGTGATCTAAGAACCGTGTATTTTCGGATCTTCGTAGGCAAAGGAATTGGACCTCTAATCTCCGCCCCCGTTCTCTTCACAGCTTCGACGATGGCCGAAACACTTCTATCCAAAACCCTGTGATCGTAAGCACGAAGCTTCAACCGAATCTTTTCCATTTGAACCTTTCACAAAGAACTTGTTGCGAGCGCAACATATTTTGGAGCTTGAATTATAGAACAAGCCCTTTGCAAAATCAAGAGTTTTTGGTAGTATAGAGAAAAATTATTTCCTTTTAGGAAGGAAAATGGAGCTTTTAGAGTTTTTCTACGAACACGAATCCCCACGGAGCGATACGCTGCCCAGAAACGCCCCCGAACCCTCCTCGAAGAGGCTCTGCGTCACGGGGCCAAAATATTGCGGCAAACGATCATGGCTCAAACATAACGCCCTCGCTCGCTTTGACGCAAAAAAGGTGCTCTTTTTGGACTGCGCCGATCTTCGCTGCGAAAAAGAGAGCCTTGACGCCCTTGAAGCCTTCATCGACGAAAAGGAGATAGAGCTCTTGTGCGTCGCCGACTACGACCAAAGCTTCGCCTTGCCCTCTTCCACTCAGATCTGGATCACCTCGACGACGAGGATAGAGGGATTTGACGAGCTTCCCCTAGCAAACCTCAGCTTCGAGGAGTTCTTGGCGTTTGAGAAAAGAAGCGATCCCAAAGTAGCACTCAATCTCTTTTTGAAATGGGGCAACTTTCCAGAAATTCCTCAACTGCCTGAGACGAAAAAAGAGCGAAGAAGCCAAGAGATTTTGCGATTGAGCTTCGGCGAGGATCTATTTCTATTCAAAGAGGTCGCCTTTTTTCAAGGATACGCGGCAAGCGCGCACTTCATCTTCAAGCGGCTCAAAGAGCGCTATAAAGTGAGCAAAGATCGCTTCTACAACCTCTTTGATCGCTGGCAAGAGGAGGGCTATATCCACGCCGTACCCAAGTGGGGCGCAAAAAGAGCGGCAAAAAAACTCTTTTTCTATAATTTTTTGGCAAAACCTCTCCTCTACACCCAGCGAGAGTTTCCCAAAATTTTCGAGAATATGCTCTTTTTGGAGCTAAGGGAGGAGTGCTATTACTTGGAGCCTTTGGGATTTTACCTGCCAAAGAGCAGACGACTGGTGGTGGCGATCCCCTTTGGCAACGAAGTGCGTATCCAAAACAAAATAGATCAGATCTTGGCAAAAAGCAGCCTCGAGATAGAAAAGATAGAAGTGGTGACGGTAGCAAGCAGCTTTCGCTACGAAATAGAAGGCGTAGAGTGCGAGATCGCTCCATTCTATGAGTGGGCGCTGGGGGAGTGAGTCAGCACTTATCGATAAAATCTTGATAAAGTTTCAAAGAGATACGAAAACCTTTGAGAATAGCTTGATCTAAAAGTTGCAGTGCCTCTTGTTTCGTTAAAAGCCCTTTTTTGATCAAGAGACAAAAAAGCCCTACAAGCCCAAAATGGGCTATTCTCAAATCTTTCACAACTCTACGTCCCTTTTTCTCATCGATAAGCAGAGGCAGCCCCTCCTTTTTTGCAAAGGCTATCGCTTCGCTCTCTCCAGCATCGAGAATATATAAAAGATCGAAATAGAGGTCATTTTTACACTCGACTACTTCAAAAAATGGAGGCAATTTTATCTCTTTTTTCGCTTCCAATTCATCATAGACATTTTGGACGATATAGACTTTTTCAAAAATTTCCAATAGCTCCAGCTTTTGAAGGTTTGATAATACTATGAGTGACGTAGCATCAGATACGATCATGAAGCTTCTTGATAGATTCTATCTCTTCATCAAACTCATACTCTATGACATCGATACCCAATGAGGAGAGGAGTCGCATCGTCTCCTCTTTGGACTTTTGTAAAAACTTCGCCACTTGGCCAAGACTCAGATGCCCCTCTCTATATGCTCTCAAAACAATATCAACCTTGAGCTCATAGAGTAAAAGATCACTGTCAAAAGGCACAACAACACCAAGGGGCACACTTCGTTTTGTTATGAGCGCCAATTCACTTCTTTGAGCACTTTTTGCAAGTTTGCCCGGATTTTTTTGCAGATCTTTGATCGTAAGTACTTCCATTTGCTTCCTTACATACTTTTGTATGTATTATAGCAAAACAATTTATTATTCACCATCACACAAGTTGCTTATACCTATGTTTAATAACACGAAGATTGCTTCAAATATCTTTTAACGAGAAAACATACCACAATTCTTGAACAAACGTACTTTTTACTCTAAAATTAGCAAAAACATATAGAAATCCTATGACTATCACTATACCAAACTACTTTTTAGAACGAAACCATCCACATTTTTGCCAAATCACATCCCATCTCTTTATCGAAAATAGCGCTCCGTGCCCAAAAAAGGTCTATGTAA
>PUXX01000081.1 GCA_009659895.1 Campylobacterota bacterium | reverse complement strand
AATATAAAAGAGATGTATAGAGTCCTCAAGCCAAATGGAAGGTATATTTTAGCCATAGGAAATAATAAAATCAGAAATGAATTATTTGAAAGCTGGAAATATATTATGGACATAAGCGAAAAAATTGGGTTTGAAATAGAGCTCTATTTTGGATCGGAGATCATAAAACACTTTATTAAAGTCAAAAGAGAAGAGAGAATCAATACAGATTGGATTGTAGTATTAAGGAAACCTCATGACTAATAGGGCACAACAAGGCAAACAAGCCTCTATAGATGGATTTGCTCACGAACACATAGTAGCAGGGATTCTAATGAAAAAATTTCAAAACGTTTCATTAGTAGATCTTCCTCTATCTTCTTATGATATTATCATTGCACTCAAAAAAGAAAAAAGCACAGAAGAAGATATTATTAGAGTTCAAGTAAAAACAGCAACAAAAAGTTTAAAATTTACCGGTGGTACACGTGGAGGTGTAGATAGAGAATATAAAAGCAATGTAAAAAAATATAGACAATCACCACAAACATCTGACGTAATTATCGGCATAGAGCCTAAAGAGAATAACAGATATGATCTTTACATATTTCCAACATATTGGATCGAGCTCATTAATCAAGATTCAATCTCTCTTAACAAAATCCAATTTACCAAAAATAGATTCGATTTTATTTTATTTTGCAAAAATCAAGAAAATTTAAATCAAATAGCAAAAGTAAATAAACTAATACCATGAAAGTCTATCTGTGCGCCATCAGCAATATCAGCAGCGGAGTATGCGCCGAAGATTGTAAATTTTGCACCCAAAGCACCAGGTATAAGGCTCCCATTGAGCGCTACAGATATAAGCCGATCGAGCGTATCGTCCAAGAGGCTCACAAAGCCAAAGAGGCAAAGGCGATCGGCTTTTGTCTGGTCACGGCGGGGCAGGGGATCGACGATAAGATCTTGGAGTTCGTCTGCGAAGCGGCAAGAGCTGTCAAAAAGGAGGTGCCCCAGCTGAGCCTCATCGGCTGCAACGGCACCGCCAGCGTAGAACAGCTCAAAGAACTCAAAAGAAGCGGCATCGACAACTACAACCACAACCTCGAAAGCGCTCGAAGCTTCTACCCCCAGATCTGCTCCACCCACACATGGCAAGAGCGCTACGAAACCTGCCTCAACGCCAAAGAGGCAGGGCTGCATCTATGCACCGGAGGGATATTCGGCCTTGGGGAGAGCAAGGAGCAGCGAGAGGAGCTCATGGATCAGATTGCTTCCTTGGAGCCTATGAGCGTGCCTATCAATTTCTACCACCCAAACCCATCCTTGCCCCTTCCCCAAAAGGTAATAGCCCAAGAAGAGGCCCTCGAGCTTATCAAAAAGATGCGGATAAAACTTCCCAAAGCGATGATTATGGTAGCAGGGGGGAGGGAGCTGGTCTTCAAAGATGCGTGGCCCAAAATCTTGGAAGCCGGGGCCAACGCCATCGTCATTGGCGACTACCTCACCACGAAAGGGGAGCGTCCCGACAGAGACCTTGAAACGCTCCAAAAGTTAGGATATGAGATAGCTGATAGCTGCCATGAGTGAAATATCGATTATCGTCACCATATCGCTGATCATCTTCTCCTCGCCATTTCTAGCCAAACTTACCAAACTTCCCACCTCCGTCCTTGAAATTATATTAGGCACACTTGCAGCTGCGGCTGGCCTGCTGCACCATTCAGCTCTTTTCGAGCTGGTGGCGGAGTTTGGATTTTTATATCTGATGTTTTTGGCGGGGCTGGAAGTCGATCTCAAAAAGATCCTCACCCTAGATCGCACTATCTTGAGGCGAGGATTACTCTATATTGCTCTTTTGTATTTTTTTAGCTTCTTCATCGTTAAGCAGATGGAATTCGACGATGTCTTCATCGCCATCTTTCCCCTCATCTCCGTAGGGCTCATCGCCGCCTTGCGCAAGGAGTATGGCAAGAACCTCCGCTGGCTCAACCTTTCTATGGAGATAGGAAGCCTGGGTGAAGTGATCTCCATCGCTATTTTGACGATTCTGAGCGCCGGGCTGGAGTATGGCTTTGGGAGCGAATTTTATAAAAACATCTTGATCCTCTTGATCTTCATCGCTTTGATATTGGCGGTATTCAAGCTCTTGGACGTGCTCTTTTGGTGGTATCCAGAGCTCAAAACCACTCTCATGCCCCGTATCGACAACGAAGAGCAAGATATCAGGCTCTCCATGGCCCTTCTGTTTCTCTTTATCGCTTTGATGGTCTATTTAGGACTTGAAGTGGCCTTCGGCGCCTTTATAGCCGGGATCTTCATCGCTACCTTTTTCGAACACAAAAAGAGCCTGCCCCACAAACTCAGCTCCTTTGGGTTCGGCTTTTTGGTGCCGATATTTTTTATCTATACGGGTAGCAGTTTCAAAATCGAGGCCCTCTTCATCGAGGGGATGATCAGCAGCGCTTTCGTGATCACTTTCATCATGATTCTCATTCGCATCCTTGCCTCCATCGCCTTCTACTCCATCCTCAACGCCAAAGAGCGGCTCCTCTTCGCACTCTCGCACTCGATGCCGCTCACCCTCTTGGTGGCCATCGCCACCATCGCCCATCACACCAAAGTCATTGACGATTTTGAATATATGGCGTTTATTTTGGCAAGTATCCTAGAAGTTTTAGTAGCCATGATCGGTATCAAGCTACTTACAAAAAAGGAGTAACTCCTGGGGTCTCTTCTTGATCTTTAGTTTACATCTGTCCTTTAAACTCACAGCTACTCTATAGTAGCGTCTATGAGCCCCCATCTCAAATTTTTCAAAGAGTGTGGAGTTTAGATCGACTCTTTTGGTATAAAAGGAACGTCTTTTTTTAAAATCCAAGACAATCTTCGCTGGACTCTCAAGGAGAAATATTTTTTTGAGGGGATCTTTGGTCTTTATGACAAAATGATCCTGATAAAAGATCGCTGTTAAAAAAGGATAATGAAGCTCTTGTACACGATCGGCTTTTTGTTCAACGTTCTCTTGCGTGGAAGCAGGTAAGACAAAAGGGTTCTCTCTGGCTATAAGAATTCCTAGCATCATGAAAAATATGAAAAAAGATTTCATTCCTTTGGCTCCAGCTCTTTTAACTCAAAATACTCTTTTTGTAACCTTGCGTTCTCTCGTTTGTAAAACTCGATCTTTCTTTTGAGCGTCTTCTCCTGCACGCCTAAATTATACAAAACTTCCAAAGAATTGACACCAAAGAGGAGATTGCCGATATAGACCGCCAATACTACGATAATCAAAAAAAGGAGCCCATACCGCACCAGAGTACGATAGAGATCCTTTGGAAAAAGGGAGTCGAGCAGCTCCTCTTGGCGCTTCATTACTTGAAGAGCTCTTTACCGATATATTCGGGATGGAGAAGATCCCTCTCAATCTCAAGCAGTCGGTTGTATTTGGCCGTTCGCTCGCCTCTTGCGGGAGCTCCCGTCTTGATCTGGCCCGTATTGAGCGCTACGGCGAAATCGGCGATAAAGGCATCCTCGCTCTCCCCGCTTCGGTGGCTCATGACGCACTTATAGCCGTTTCGTTGCGCCAGGCGTACCGTCTCCATCGTTTCGCTCACGCTTCCTATCTGGTTTGGCTTGATCAAAATGGCGTTGGCGATCCCTTTTTCGATCCCTTCGGCCAAGATCTTTTTGTTGGTGACGAAAAGATCATCACCCACAAGCTGAATCTTATCCCCAAGCCTCTGGGTCAATATCTTCCACCCATCCCAATCATCCTCGGCCATGCCATCTTCAAGGCTCACAATAGGATACTTAGCCACGAGTGCTGCGTAGAACTCCACGAGCTCTTCGCTGCTTAGCGTCTTGCCGTCTCCTTTGAGCTCATACTTGCCATCTTTATAGAACTCGCTACTGGCCGCATCCAAAGCGATCGCAATCTCTTCACCCGGCTTGTATCCCGCTTTTTCCACTGCTTTTAGGATATACTCTATCGGCTCTTCGTTGTTTTTAAAGTTTGGCGCGAAACCTCCCTCGTCTCCCAAAGCGGTCGGATGACCATCCTCTTTGAGAAGCTTTTTGAGCGTATGGTAGACCTCAACACTGGCTCGAAGGGCCTCTTTATACTCATCAAACCCGATAGGCATGATCATATACTCTTGCAAGTCCACATCATTATCGGCGTGGGCACCGCCGTTGATGATGTTGAGCATCGGTGTTGGGACAATCACGGCGTTGCTTCCGCCAAGATAGCGATATAGCGGCAGATGCAGACTCTTCGCCGCGGCTCTGGCCACTGCCATAGAGACTCCTAGCACCGCATTTGCTCCAAGCTTGGAGTAGTTTTCGGTGCCATCAAGCTCTTTCATGATGTTAT
Source organism: Campylobacterota bacterium (assembly GCA_009659895.1). Taxonomy (GTDB): domain Bacteria; phylum Campylobacterota; class Campylobacteria; order Campylobacterales; family Nitratiruptoraceae; genus Nitratiruptor. The sequence goes on along the minus strand of PUXX01000081.1, from coordinate 1,346 downwards.
CGATCTCGGCTTGATTGTAAGGGCTAAGCCCCACAAGCTCGTCGGCAATCGCCACCTCGACGTTTTCGCAAGCTTTGAGCACCCCTTTGCCAAGGTAGCGATCTCCTCCGTCTCGAAGCTCCAACGCCTCTCGCTTACCAGTACTCGCACCACTTGGCACGATTGCGCTCGCCACCGTCCCGTCACTCAAAACCACCGTCGCTTTGACCGTAGGATTGCCTCTACTATCCAACACCTCTTGGGCTACGATATTGTCGATATAGGTCATCTACTCTCCTTCTTGCATTTCGTTTTCTGGAACCATCATTACGCTATCGTCCATCCCCATCGCTCTTCTTATCTCACTCTCGATCTCGGCTGCGACTTCGGGATGCTCTTTGAGATAGGCTTTGGCGTTTTCCCTGCCTTGTCCCAGCTTCATATCCTTGTAGCTAAACCAGCTGCCGCTCTTGTCGATGATGTCGAGTTTGACGCCGTAGTCGATGAGCTCTCCCTCTTTGCTAATCCCTTCGCCAAACATGATATCGAACTCCGCTTGGCGAAAAGGGGGTGCCACTTTGTTCTTGACCACTTTGGCCCGGACCCTGTTTCCTATCTGATTTTCACCCTGCTTGAGCGTAGCAATCCGGCGCACGTCAATCCGCACCGAAGCGTAGAACTTTAAGGCGTTGCCGCCGGTGGTGGTCTCGGGCGTGCCGTAACCCATCTGCCCTATCTTCATACGAATCTGGTTGATGAAGATCACCGTCGTGCCCATCTTGTGCACGACACCGGTCAGTTTTCTTAGAGCTTGGCTCATAAGTCTTGCTTGTAATCCCACGTGCGTATCGCCCATCTCTCCGTCGATCTCCGCTTTTGGCGTCAAAGCCGCCACGGAGTCGATGACGATCACATCCACCGCCCCGCTTCGTGAGATAGTCTCGACGATATCGAGAGCCTGCTCTCCAAAATCTGGCTGAGAGACGAGGAGATTTTCCACATCCACGCCAAGATTTTTCGCATAGAGCACATCAAGAGCGTGCTCAGCATCGATGAAGGCCGCCACACCCCCCTGTTTTTGGGCTTCGGCGATGATTTGGAGCGCCAACGTCGTCTTTCCCGAGCTCTCGGGCCCGTAAATCTCCACGATTCGTCCTTTGGGCACGCCCCCGATTCCAAGGGCTAGATCGAGCCCCAGTGAGCCGGTGGAGATAGCCTCGATAGGCTCGATCTCCTTTTCTCCAAGCTTGACCAAAGCCCCTTTTCCAAAGGCTTTGTCGATCTGCTTGATGGCAAGTTCCAGCGCTTTTTGTTTGTTTGGATCCATACGATACCCCGTTAAAAATTTTTTATATTTTATCTTTTTT
>PUXX01000039.1 GCA_009659895.1 Campylobacterota bacterium | reverse complement strand
CGACGCCGATCTTTTCGGTGGTGGGCACCATACGAAAACTCTTGATAAAATCCTCATAAAACCTAAAATCTTCCGTATGCTCTTCGATGAAGGCTTCGTCTTCTTTGTTTTGCATATAGACAAACCTCGCCAACATACAGGCAAGTTCCAGATCGGTTCTTGGAGCGATTTGCAGGTGCATCGCCGCATTTTTAGCCAGATTGGTCTTGACGGGATCGATCACCACCAAGGTCTTACCCTCCAAAAAAGGTAAAAGGTGGTGATTGGTATAGCCGATATTCCTCCCCCACACAATCACGAGCTCACTCTTTTGGATCTGCTCAAGAGGGAGAATGAGGTTGCGCCCTCTGCCCTTCTCGATCCCAAGTTGCCCGGCGGCGTCGCACAGGCTCCCGCTTGTCAGCGTCGCTCCGATAGAGGCGAAGAAGAGATCGCTCACTCCTTGCATCTTGCCCACATTCCCGCTTCCACGAAAGTGCAAAATCTCTTCACTGCTTCGAATTTTCTCCTCCAAAATATCCAAAGCCCTCGTCAAACTAATGGGCTCCCCTTCAAAATAGGCGCTTTGGAGCTGTGGATAGTCGAAGTAGTGGTTGAGTTTGTAGCATAGATGCCCCTTTGTGAAGGGATGCTCCTTGTCTCCTTTAAGACTTTTGCCATCATACACGACGCTACATGCGTCATAACAATCCAAAGGACAAGCTGTTTTCATTTGATCTCCACTTTAATGAATTTTCCAAAGATTTTCGGTCTTGGTAAGAGAAGTTTGGCTCGATATTGCGTGATGTAGTTTGGATCGGTAATCTTTTCGATCACCTCGAATCTCGCTTTGGAAGGTTTGCCGTCGATATAGATTCGTTTGCTCTCAATCCCTTCGATCTCTTGGGGCGTAAGATAGATGATAACCTTCGCCCGGGTCACATCAGCAATATCGACCAGCGGCGCTCCCATAGCGGCGAAATCGCCCTTTTTGACATAGATTTTATAGACGTAGCCACTTAGCTTCATGCTCTTCTTATCGATCGTATCCTTTACCGCCGCTACGCTATACTCCATATCCGCCTTTTGCGAAAGAAGGTTTTGGAGTTTTTCTTGCAGGCTCAATAGCGTCCCCCTAGCACTCAAAAACTCCCAGAGCTTTCGCTCCTTTTCGCTCAAGCTCTTACTTTTGAGATTTTTGATGCGATCGTAGTTTCGCTTTTTGATAGAGGCTATTCTCTCGGCGTTGCGGATGTTCTCTTTGGTGATTGCGATCGTCTTTCGAAGAGCTTGGAGCTTTTTTCGCAAGGAGTCGAGCTTGGCTTGGTCGAGGCTGTCGTCTAATTTGACGAGCACCATATCCTTCACCTCTTTGCCCTCCTTTTCGATCATGCTCTTTACCACCTGCCCAGCAGCTGCCGCTTTGTAGGTGTATATCTCATAGGGCTCCACTTTGGCGGTGTGGACTTTGGCCAAAAGCGCGAAAGGTATCAGCAGCAACAAAATTCTCATCCTCTCCCTTTGCGTAGAATTGTACCCAATTTTTCCAAACTCACAAACGCTCTTTTGACCCGATTATAACAAACAATTGGCTATAATTAGCCAAAAAGGAGGGGTCATGACTCAAGAGCAGCTTGCCCGTTTCAAAGAGATTTTGCTCAATCGCAAGAAGAAGGTGGAAGAGGAGATAGAACAAATCCTCAAGGAGCTGGATGAACTCATCACCTACGACGCTTTGGACGATATCGAGGATTTGGCCCAGATAGAGACAATCGAGGATAGCGACAAAGCCTTGCTTGCTCATTTGCTCCAAGAGCGAAAAGCGATCGAGAAGGCTTTGAAAAGGATCGAAGAGGGAACATACGGCCGCTGCAAAGACGGCAGCGAGATACCGCTCCAAAAGCTTCAAGCCGATCCTTTGTATGAGTGCTAAACCATGCAAAAGAGCCTCGAACTCTACCTCGAAGATCTACGCTCCATCGTCAAGGCCAGAGGCCTCAAGCACTCCGCCCAGCGAGAGCTGATCCTCAAAACCCTCTTCAATGCCTCATGCCACATGACGCCCGAAGAGATCTACCACGAAGTCAAGAAGGAGAACCCCTCCATCGGACTTGCTACCGTCTACCGCACCCTCTCTTTTTTAGAAAAGGTCAATTTTGTCAGCTCCATCTCCTTTGGAAGCAACGGCAAGAAATATGAACTCAACAGGGGCGATCACCACGATCATATGATCTGTATTCGCTGTGGCAAAATCATCGAATTTTTCGACGAGGAGTTGGAGCGCCTCCAAGAGGAGATCGCCCGTAAAAAAGGATTCAAACTCTCAAGCCATCAGATGAATATGTATGGTATCTGCCAAGAGTGCCAAGCCTAATCTTTTTTATAGATAAGCTCTCTTTGCTCTTTTGGCTTTTTGGCGTCGCTTTGGACTTTGTTGACCATATAGATAGGGGCGATAAAGATAAAGAGAATAGAAGCCACCAAAAACGCGGCCAACAGATACATGGGAATGAGTCTAAGATGTTTGCTCTTCATCGGCTCTTCTTTCTACCATCTCCAAAGCCTCCAAGGTGTTGAGCAGTATCTGCTTTTGAGTCACCAAGGGCTTTGTGAGGAGGTTTTTTCGTTTTTTATCGAGTTTCGGATCGGCGATGACGGCCATGAACTCACTCTCAAGCTCTTTTAAGAGCTTCTCCATGCACTCTTTGTAGCTTTTTGCGATCATTACTTGCTCTTTGGACGAAAGGCTTTGATCACCGCTTCGTCGGTCTCGATATAGGGGCCACCTATGAGATCGATGCAATAAGGCACGGCGGGGAAGACGGCATCCAGGCACTCTCTAATGGACTTCGGTTTGCCCGGCAGATTGATGATGAGGCTCTTGCCCCGTATCCCGGCTGTCTGGCGTGAGAGAATGGCGGTAGGGACATACTGAAGGCTCACCGCCCTCATCTGCTCCCCAAATCCCGGTAGCATCTTCTCACAGACCGCCTCAGTAGCTTCTGGGGTCACGTCCCTTGGAGCAGGACCCGTGCCGCCGGTAGTCACCACCAAGGCGCACCCCTCTTCGTCGCATAGCTCGATCAAAGCCTTTTCGATCTCCTCCCTCTCGTCCGGTATACAGCGATAGACTATCTCAAAAGGATTTTTCAGATACTCCTCCATCGTCTCCACGATAGCCTTGCCGCTGATATCTTCGTATATCCCGGCACTGGCCCTATCACTGGCTGTCATCACGCCTATTTTGATCTTTTCCATCTGCCTCCTTTAGTAGATGTCCCACGCCCTTTATAAGATAGCTGGTACCAAACTCTTTAAAAAAACGATGAGCCAATTTCGTATTGACTATTTTATCAAGTTCTCCTAGGTAGATCTCTATATCCACTCCTGATTCCTGGAGCCTTTTGAGATCTGAGCGCCTCCAGTGAAAGTGTAGCACCTCTTGAAGCTCATGCAAAGCTGGCTCTCTTTGAAACCTGGAGATATCCAGATCTAAAGCAGGATAGAGAGCTTTTTTGTAAAAAAATCTCATATAGGCCTCTTTGTTTTTGACAAAGGCGGCGATCTCCTTTTTCTTGAGCGCCTCATCCATATCGTCGAAATAGGCCGGAGAGAGGAGCTGAAGCTTTTGGATGCGCTCTCCTCGATCGATCCTCTTCAAGGCCTCCACACAAGCCTTCTGCGCCCCGTAGCTAAAGCCCGCCACCACGAAGTCACCTCCATCAAGATACTCCCTAAATAGCACCTGCTCGTATCGAAAGCCAAGACCGCTAAAATAGACCATTATATATCTTTTTGATCTGCTCTTTGGTAATAGATTCGTTGTGTAAAAGGATCTGGGCAATTTTTTTGAGATTATCTTTGTGAGCGCTCAAAAACTCCTCAAGCTCCTCTCTAGCCTGTTCTATCACCTTCATCGCCTCAGAGCCCTCTGCGTAGATCCTATCGCCCATACCATGATGGAGCACCATCTCTTCAGCTAAAATCTTTGCTCTTTTGAGATCTTGAGCTGCATTGGAGAAAACCTCTCCATATATGATTCTCAAAGCCTCATACCCAGCCAAATAGACCTTGATTTTGGCCATATACTCTGTCTTTGAGAGAATCTCTCGATCGATCTCTTTGATATCACCGCCGACGATCGATATCTTGTCAAAATCGACGCCAAACCAGTAGGCGCTCAAGGCTTTCGCCCCTTGATAGAGGCTTTGGATCTGTTTTTCTCTCTCACTCAAGGCCAGAAGTCTCTTTTTACCAAAAAGTACCTTCTCCTTTACCTCCTCAAACTCCTCCAATTCCACAACCCGCTTCTGTTTCCTCAAAGCCTGCAAAGCAGCCTCATTGACAAGACTAGAGAGCGCGGCGCCACTGAAGCCCACGGTCATGTCCGCCAGCGTCTCGATATCGACGCGATGAGGAATCTTGCGAAGGTAGACCGACAAGATCTTGATCCTATCTTCACGATTTGGCAAGGAGACGAAGATACGGCGATCGAACCTTCCGGGGCGCAGGAGCGCTTCGTCAAGCACCTCTATCTTGTTGGTAGCCCCTATGACGATGACGCCGCTGGTATCCTCGAAGCCGTCCATCTCCGTAAGAAGCTGGTTGAGCGTCGCTTCTCGCTCATCGTTGCGCATACCGCCTCTGGCTTTGCCTACCGCGTCGATCTCGTCGATGAAGACGATGCTGGGCGCCATCTCTTTGGCTTTGGCGAAGAGCTCTCGCACTCTTTTAGCCCCCATCCCCACGTAGATCTGGACAAAAGCGCTGCCGCTTTGGTAGAAAAAGGGCACACCTGCCTCCCCCGCCACCGCTTTGGCGATGAGCGTCTTCCCCACTCCCGGAGGCCCTACCAAAAGGACCCCTCTTGGCATCCTCACGCCAAAATCGATATATTTTTTGGGGTTTTTCAAAAAGTCGATAATCTCCTCAAGCTCCTCTTTAACCTCATCGATCCCCGCTACGTCGTCGAAGGTCACGTCGCTTACTTGCGGCTTGATCTCCATCTTCATATCTTCGGGCGTTTCGGCAGGGGCTATCTGGATCTGATGCTTGATGGGGATCGGCTCTTGACGCTGACGGCGAAGCATATAGAGGATATATCCGGCTACGAAGGCGAAGAGCCCGAGCGCCAAGAGATCGTAGATGTAGCTATAATCCTCCCTCGTCTTGACGGGGACGCTCTTGTAGAGCTCTTGGAGATCGACGGCCTCTTTTGGGATGGTGAAGGTCTGCTTGGCGCTTTTGAGGTAGATATAGCGATCGCCCACCTCCGCTTCGTCTATCATATTGTTCCCAAGCATCGTCTCATAGGTGGCATAATCGACGCTCTGCTTCGACTCCTTGAGAGCCAGTGCCGCCGCAAGCAGAACCAGCACGATGAATGATACGAGGAGTATGGTGATCTTTTTACGCAAATTTTGCAAAATTTCCCTCTTTTTTGGCTTCATATTCTTCTATATAGACCCAGTTTCCTGCCAGATCGAGATCACTTCGGATGAAAACCGGGTTGAAGAACTGATCGTGGCCGAAGTAGTACTCGCCCTTTTTGCTCTCTACCAGCACCTCCAAAGGCCGTAACTTCTTTCGAAAGAGAAGATTTTTGTCCTCTACGCTCTGCTTGATCGCTCTATATCGTCTCTTGGCCACGTCGCCGGGGACTTGGGGCTTCATATCGGCCGCCGGGGTGCCATCACGCTTGGAGTAGGTAAAGAGGTGGATATGGGTAAGGGGAAACTTTTGCAGATTTTCCAAAGCCTCCTTGAAGATCTC
>PUXX01000004.1 GCA_009659895.1 Campylobacterota bacterium | reverse complement strand
AAATCGTGCTCTTTGGCTCACGGGCGAAAGGGTACGCCACGACTCACTCCGATATCGATATAGCCGTGGATCTAAAGCTCGATTTTCGCTCCCGGCGAAAACTAAAAGAGAAAGTGGAAGAGTGCAGCGGAATATATAGCGTCGATCTGGTTTTTCTACCTGAAGTTTTAGAAACCTTCGCCAAACAGATAGAGAAAGAGGGAAAGGTACTATATGAAAAAAAGTGATGTTCTTTTAAAATTAGATCGGTTTTATGAGGCGCGCAAGAGGCTAAAAGAGGCGGTGGATAGGGCAGTGGACGACCTTGACAAAGATGGCGTCATACAGCGTTTCGAGTTTGTCGTGGAGCTTTTGTGGAAAAGCCTCAAAGCTATTTTGGCATATGAGGGGATAGAGTGTTATGCCCCAAGAGGATGTATCAAAGAGGCTTTTAAAGCCGGAATCATAGATGAGGACGACCTTTTTTTGGATATGCTCGAAGATAGAAATAGAAGCTCACATATATATGACGAAGCTATGAGCGAGGAGCTTTTCTTGCGCATCAAAAAAATCTATCTTCCTTTTTTGATGCGGCTTGAGTTTCGGCTCTAACTCCACACTCCCGGAATGAATGTGCCGCATTTTGGGCAGTGGCCCTCTTTGAGGTGGTTTGTGACCTCTTGGCCGATGTAGCCGCTTCGCTCTATCACCGGGTATCCGCAAACGGGGCAGTAGGTCGTCTCGAACTGAGGAGCGTTGAAGTTGCCCACATAGACGAACTTGAGCCCTTCGGCACGGCCTATCTCGTAGGCTTTGAGCAGTGTCTCGGGCGGGGTCGGGTTCTTGTCGGTCATCTTGTATGTGGGATAGAAGCCGCTCACGTGCCAAGGGATGGCGGTGTCGATGGAGGCGATGAAGTTGGCGATCTTTCTCATCTCCTCTTCGCTGTCGTTTTCGCCGGGGATGAAGAGGGTGGTGATCTCGATCCAGATGTCGTCCTTGTAGGCCTCTTCGATGGCTTGGAGCACCGGCTTGAGTCTGGCTCCGCAAAGTTTTCGATAAAACTCGTCCGTAAAGGCTTTGAGATCGATATTCATAGCGTCAATCACCTCTTTGAGGTATTTCATCGCCTCTTTGGTTTCGTATCCGCTGGTGACGTAGACATTTTTGAGCCCCTTTTCTCTTGCCAACTTCGCCGTATCGTAGCTATACTCGAACCAGACGATAGGCTCGTTGTAGGTGTAGGCTATCGACTTGCAGCCGTATTGGAGCGCCAGATCGACGGCCGTTTCGGGAGGGAGGTCTCGTCCAAAGACGGGTCTGTTCTCTTTGTGAAACTGGCTTATCTCGAAGTTTTGGCAGAAGCTACAGCTAAGGTTGCAGCCGACCGTGCCGAAGCTAAAGACTCTGGTGCTGGGCAAGAAGTGGAAGAGCGGCTTTTTTTCGATAGGATCGACGTTCATCGCCGCCGCTTTGCCGTAGACCAAGAGTTTGAGCTCTCCGTTTTTCACTTTTCTCACTCCGCAGATCCCCGTCTCTCCTTCGTCCAGTTTGCAGGCGTGGGCGCACGCCAGACAGAGGATTTTCCCGGAAGGCAGTTTTTTGCTTAGCCATGCACGTGCACTCATTTCCATACTCCTGCTATTGGTTGGTTGCATTTGGGGCATTTGCCCTCAACGAGGCGGTTTTTGACCTGTTCGCCCAAGTATCCTCGCCGCTCGATCACCTTGAAGCCGCATTTGGGGCAGTAGGTGGACTCCAGATCCTCGTCGGGGTAGTTGCCGATGTAGACGTAGTTGAGTCCTTCTTCCTTGCCGATTTGATAGGCTCGTTTGAGGGTTTCGTAAGGAGTGACGGGGCGGTCCAGCATCTTGTAGTCGGGATGAAAGCGGCTAACATGCCACGGAATATCGGGGCTAAGATCAGCCAAAAATCTCGCTATTTGGCGAAGCTCCTCGTCGCTGTCGTTGATACCGGGAATCACCAGCGTCGTCGTCTCGATCCAGATTCCTTTGGAGTGGGCGTATTCTACGGCATCTAATACAGGTTTGAGTCTGGCGCAGCTGATTTTTCGGTAGCTCTCGTCTTTGAAAAACTTGATGTCGATATTCATCCCGTCGATGAGGGGGGCCAGTTCGTCGATGGCTTTGCGGGTCTCGAAACCGCTGGTGACGTAGACGTTTTTGAGCCCTTTCTCTTTCGCCAATTTCGCCGTGTCGTAGGTGTACTCGAAATAGACGATAGGCTCGTTGTAGGTGTAAGCGATGGAGTGGCAGCCATATTTGAGGGCGAGTTCGACAATCGTTTGGGGCATCAGCTCTTGGCCGAAGACCTTGAAGCCGTGGGTTTGGGGATATTGGCTAATCTCCCAGTTTTGGCAGAATGTGCAGCAAAAGTTACATCCCACCGTGCCGATGGAGAAGATATTGGTGCCGGGCAAGAAGTGATACATCGGCTTTTTTTCTACCGGATCGATGTGGGCCGCGGCGGCGAGGCCGTAGACGGTGGATTTGAGTTTTCCTTCGACATTGACCCTCACGCCGCATTTGCCAAATTCGCCGGGCTCCAATTTACATGCGTGGGCACAAGCCAGACAGAGGACTTTACCCTCTTTGAGCTTGCGGCTGAGCCAAGCGTCCGCTACCATCGCCGTCTCCTTGGGCTTTTTGCCCATTATAGCATAGCCCAAGGCAAAGATATGGTATCAAAGTTGCACTAAGGCTCTATTTTTTGGGTGCACAGACGATACTCTTTGCCGACTCTTGCCACCGCTTCGATCTCGATGTCGAAGCTCTCTTTGTCCTTGACGTATCTATCGTCGACGTAGTAGCGCTTGACTTCCAAGATAAGGGGGATCGTCTTGCCGCCGAGCTCTATCTTTTGAAAGAGGTCGCAAAAGAAGGCGGCGGGAGTGTCGCTGACGATGGGAGGGTAGCCCTCTATGAGACGCTTCGTGGGGATATCGAACACTTCGGCCTCGCTGAGATTTTCGTCCAGACTCTCAGAGCTTTGGTGCATTTTGGTCAGAAGTTCGGGATTTACGGAACAGATAGTGCATCTTTTTTGTTCCAAGATGTTTTTGAGTGTATCTTTTGGGCTGCCGTCCTTTTTGTGCCCGATGGAGACGATGAGGGTGGGCGGATTGGACGAGAGGGGAATATAGTAGCTAAAAGGAGCGATATTGAGGCTTTTGCCCTCGGTTACGATCCATGCGATAGGGCGAGGAATCACCGTGCGGCTCATGATTTTGTAGCGGTATTTGAGCTCAAGGTCCGAAAAATCGACGATCATACGATGCGCTCCAGATCCTCTTTGGTATTTTCCAAAATGAGCGAAATCTCTAAAAGCACGGCGTAATGTTTGTTGGGCGGTGCCAAGAATTTTTTGGAGGCCTCGTATGCGTTCCAAAGCTCCTCGACTCTATCGAACTCGCCGTATTTGAGAGCTTGCAATGATTGGGCCGCGCTCAAAAAACCCTCTATGACTGGGGTCGTTTCGTTTTCGCACTCTTCGAGCATGTTTTGGGCTACTTCGATCGCCTCTTTGAAATTGCGCTCTATGATGGTGTCCATATAGTAGAACATAAATCGCTCCAATGCCGCCATAATCCACTCCTTTGCTCGTTTTTTTTATATTAGCTTATTTTTTATCGAAATTACAAGGCGACTGGTCAAAAAGAGCTTTTTAATGGAAAATGTGCTATAACTATAAAAGATAAGGATTGATAAAGTTATTAATATAAAAGATTAATAGGAGGCTGTTATGTTAGCAAAAGTGATGAAGGTGTTGTTTCTATCGGGTGCGGTTCTGTTCTTTTGGGGATGTGTGAGTGCGGGGACCTCCACGCAGGTTCAGACCACGAAGAGGAATCTCAACGAAGCAGTCCGCTACAACGGGCCAAAAGCGAGAATAGCCGTAGCCTCTTTTAAATGTAAAGCGGCGAAATGTTGGGGAGAAGTGGGAGAAGGGATCAAAGATATGCTTGTGGACGCACTGGTGAGGACCAACCGCTTCGTGGTTCTTGAACGTGGAGAGGGTTTTGAGGAGGTGCAGCAAGAGCTCGAGAGGGTACGAAGGAAGGATTTTAAAAAGACTCGAGCTCCAAAAGGTGGCAATCTGGAAGGGGCCGATATTTTGGTCGTGGGCGCCATTACCGCCTTTGAGCCCAACGCCGGCGGAGTCAAGGGCGGCATCGGCGGACTTGTGGGAGGATTGCTCGGAGTGGGGCTCGGTACCAAAGAGGCCTATATCGCCGCCAATATCAGGCTTATCGACGTGCGAACGGGAAGAATCATCAACTCGACGAGAGTGGAAGGAAAGGCTTCGAGCTTCAAGCTCAGAGGCGTCGGAGGCGGGTTACTTGGCGACGTGCCCTTGGGCGCAGGACTGGAAATCTATAAGAACACTCCTATGGAGAAGGCGATCATGGTCATGATCGACAACGCCGTCCAAGAGATCGTCAAGCTCGTCCCCGAGGAGTACTACCGCGTCAATTAAGGGGCGATGAGCCCCTTTTCATAGCAGGCTTGGTTGAATTCGCAGACGATATTCGGGTCATAAACCAAGAGCTTTTCATCTTTGCCTTTGTAGTCCACGCGGCTTAGAAAATGTTTGATGCAGTTGATTCTGGCCACTCTTTTGTCATCGGCTCTGACCACATACCAAGGAGCGAAGGCGAAGTGGGTCCTTGCGAACATCTCGTCTCGTGCCAAGCTATACTCTTTCCATAGCTTTTGGGCTAATTTATCGATAGGGCTTAGTTTCCACTGCTTGAGAGGGTTTTTCTTGCGCTCTTCGAGGCGCCTTTTTTGCTCCTCTTTGGAGATGTCGAGGTAGTATTTGGTAAAGATCATGCCGTCATGCACCAAAAGATACTCGAAGCTGGGCACCTCTTCCATAAATTTTTCATACTCTTCTTTGGTGCAAAAGCCCATCACTTTTTCCACTCCGGCGCGGTTATACCAGCTGCGGTTGAAAAAGACCATCTCTCCGCCGTGGGGCAGGTGGGGGACGTAGCGCTGAAAATACCAACTCTTTTTGTCGATGTCGCTGGGTTTGCCAAGAGCGACGACACGGGTCTCTCGTGGAGAGAGGTGCTCGGTGAAGCGCTTGATCATCCCGTCTTTCCCTGCCGCGTCCCTGCCTTCGAAGATGGTGCAGACTTTGAGCTCTTTGTCAATCACTTGACGCTGAAACTTGACCAGCTCCACTTGGAGGTGGTAGAGGAGTTTTTTATACTCTTTTTTCTTCATGTTCAATCCTTAGAAGAGTTTTCCTATTTTTCTATATCCTACCATAAAAAGAAAGGCTCCGATCACAGTCATACCAGCAAAATAGAGCCACAAATCCTCTACCGGCGTTCCTCGAAAAAGGATACTCTCGACCCCTTCGATGTAGTAGCGAAGAGGCGAGAGGTAGGCGAGGTATTGGAGGTAGATGTTCATGGAGTAGATAGGTGTCCACGCTCCGCTTAGGAAAATGATTGGCATCATCAAAAAGACCGACCACTGGGCTACCTCCATGATGGTGTTGGAAACGGCTGCGACGAAGAGCCCGATACCGGCGATAGAGTAGAGAAAGACCAGCGTCATCAGAGCGTAAGCTGCGAAACTGCCGTTGAGGGGCAGATCGAAGATGCCAAAGAGATCGATTCCGGTGCTAAGCATCGTTAGAAAGAAGAGAATCAGCACTTGGGAGGTGGTTTTGGCGAAGATGATGATCCTCGAATCGACGGGGGTAAGAAGCATGATATCCCACGTGCCCTGCTCCTTTTCCTTCACAAAGACTGAGGCGCTCAAAATCACGCCAAAGAGGGTCATGATGGAGAGGAGTTCGGCTAAGGGCATGAACTTTTTGGTGTCGGAGTTTTGGTTAAAGAGCTTGTGAATCTTGAGCTCTATGGGAAATTTAGGGCTCGAAAAGCCTAGGACGATGTTTTGAAGGTAGTTGAGCGTCAAAAGGCTTTGAGTTGCGGCGGTGGAGTCCAAAAGGACGTTGAGCTGGGTGGCGCCGCCTGCGTCGTAGCGCTTTTGAAAGTCGGGATCGAAGATGAGCCCGACGACAATTTTTTTATCAAAAATCGCTTTTGAGAGAGCCTCGTGGCTTTGGAAGGGGATCGGCTTTTTGAACTCCGGAGCGTGGAGATGGGAGAGAATCTTTTTGCTCAGCACGCCACCGTTGCTATAATCGACATACCCGACGCTGACGTTTTTGGGCTCGATCTCTATGTCGTTGCCCACGATATAGACATCGACGAGGAAGAAAAAGAGCACCGCCACCACAAGGCCGACGGAGCGCATGAAGAGGGTCAGCTCTTTGAGCAAAATGGTCCAAAAGGCTCTCATGAGAGCTCCTTTTTAAGAAGTTTGGAGCCAATGAGAATCAATCCGGTCCCGTAGAGGGCGAGAATAGAAAGATAGAGTATGATAGTGGATGATTGAAGCCCTTGGCCTATCAAGAAAGTATCGTAAAGAATATAGGAGTAATACATCACCGGAAAGAGGTGGGCTTCGATGTAGCTGCCCCCTTCCATTGCGGAGATTGGCATGAGCATCCCAGAATATAGGAAGCTTGGAATGATGGTGATGAGCATCGCCAAGACCGTGGCGGCTATCTGGGTGCGGGTGATGATGGAGACCAAGAGCCCTATCCCTACCGCTACCGCCACATAGAGCTCACTTGCTACCCAAAAGAGGGCGAAACTGCCTCGAAAGGGGACGTCGAAGATGTAAGTAGCGATAAAAAAGGCGATGAAGATATTGACGGAGTGGAGCACGAAGGGAGGCGTGAGCTTGGCTATCAAAAATTCGGCTTTGCTTAGGGGCGAGGCGTAGAAGTTGAAGATGGTGCCATACTCTTTTTCTTTGACGATAAGAAGGGCGGCGAGGATCGCCGGGGCTACCAAGAGAGCCAGTGCGATGAGTCCCGGGACGATGGCGTTTTCATCTCGCATCGCTTGGTTGAAAAGAAGACGCTGGTTAATCAAAATCAAAGGAATCTTTTGGGGCGGGAGGTATTCGCTCGCTTTATTGAGGAGCACCCCTTGGACGTAGCCTTGCATCACCCTGCCTCGCAGAGGAAAGGAAGCGTCGATGAAGACACCGATCTCGCTTTTTAGCCCTTTGAGAAGATTTTTTTCGAATGATGGCGGGATAATGATGATGATATCGGTCTTGGCCCGTTTCATACTGGCCAAAGCCTCGTCGGGAGTGATGGGCAAAATCTTGGTATCGAAATATTTGGAGTGCATGAAGGCATGGGCGAGATCGATGGAGAGCTTGGAGTTGTCTTGATCGATGACGATAGTCCTTGCGTGGGTCACTTCGAGGCGTATGCCGTATCCAAAGAGGATGAGAATCATAATAGGGAGCAGATAGACCAGATAGATCATCTTGCTGCGTTTTAGATCGATGAACTCCTTGAGCATGTAGGCTCGAATCGCTCCAAGTCTCATTTGGTTTCCTTGTAGAAGTTGATGAAAATCTCCTCGAAAGAGAGGCCCGGATAGAGCTCATGGAGGTGCTGGGGCGTGTCGTCCACGATCTTTTTGCCCTCTTTGAGCACGACGACCCGATCGCAATACTCCGCTTCGCTCATATAGTGGGTGGTGATGAGGATGGAGATGCGCCACTTTCTTTTGAGCTCGTGCAGCAGCTTCCAAAACCCGGCTCTTGCTATCGTATCGACGCCGCTGGTGGGCTCGTCCAAAAAGAGCACCACCGGTTCGTGCAAGATTGCGGTGGCCAAGGAGAAGCGCTGGTTGATCCCCATGGGCAAAGAGGTTGGAAACTCATCCAGATACTCGGCAAAACCGAGCCCTTGGCTGAGCTCCTCTATCTTTTGGGCGATGGTTTTGGAAGGGAGTTCGTGAAGTTTGCCAAAATACTCCATATTCTCTTTGATGGTCATATCTTTATAAAGCGCGAAGTTTTGGCTCATGTAGCCGATATAGTTTTTAAGCTCGATCCTATCTTCGTAGCTTTCGATCTTTTTGCCCAAAAGCCAAAGCTCCCCCTCGTCGATAGGGTAGAGTCCCAAAAGCATCTTGATAAAGGTGGTTTTTCCAGCTCCGTTGGCGCCCAAAAGTCCGAGTATCTCTCCGGCGTGAAGGGTAAGATCGATATGATCGTCGGCGACGAAATCCCCAAATCTTTTTGTGAGCCCCTTGGCTTCAACAATGATAGGAGGGGTTTGGACCTTTTTGGGTTTGATCTGGAAGCGGGTCTCTTTTTTGCCCTTTTTGAGGGCGTTGATGAAAAAGAGAGCTTCAAGGGTCGGCTTGGCGTGGGGGACGGGGAGGGGCTTGAGGGAGTAGCAGCGCTTGTCGAAGCAAAAACACTCATCGCAACTCGTCTCTTCATAAGTGTAGGGCTCGGCGCTTTTGAGAAGCTCCTCGGCCTTGCCTTGGGCGATGATCTCTCCTTCGTCAAAGAGCAGTATCTTATCCATCTGCTGCGCCTCTTGCATGTAGGCGGTGGAGTAGAGGATTACGATATCTTGGGCGTGACGGGTCTCATCGAGTATCTCCCAAAGCTCTCTGCGGCTTAAGGGATCGACGCCGGTGGTGGGCTCGTCCAGTATCAAAAGCTTGGGGCGGTGCAAGAGGGTGCAGATAAGAGAGAGCTTTTGTTTCATACCGCCGCTTAAGTTTTTGGCGAGGCGGTCTTGAAACTTGTAGAGCCCCGCCATCTTCAAGAGGCGCTCCTCGTAGGCCGGATCGTCCTTGACTCCTCGGATACGCTTGAAAAACTCGAAATGCTCTTTGACACTAAGATCCGGATAGAGCACGAGGCCGAGGCCTTGGGGCATGAGGGCGATCTGGGATTTGAGAGGCTCGGCTTCGGCGGGGGAGTGGTAGGCGTAGCCGTTGAAGACGACCTCTCCTTCGAACCGCTGCACTCCGGCTATGGCGTGGAGGGTGGAGCTTTTTCCGGCACCATCGGCGCCTATGAGCCCTACGATCTCTTTGTTGTGAGCGTTGAAGGTGGCGTTTTTGATAGCGATCTTTTTGCCGTATCGCACGGTCAGGTTTTTGACTTCAAGCACGAGGAGCCTCTTTTACATGTATCGTTTAAGCTATTGTGCCCAAAAGGAATTAAAAAAGAGCTGTAAAACTTTTTTGATTATAATTCTCCCAAAGGAGGCATTATGGCAAAGAAGAAAGCTTTCGGGTTATGGAGCGCCGTATTTTTAGGAATCGGCTCGATGGTAGGGATCGGGATCTTCATCGTCATCGGCGAAGCCGGGGCGATAGCGGGAAATTTGGTGATATTCACCTTCATCATCGGCGGTATCATCGCACTTTTGGCCGGATACTCCTTGGCAAAACTGGCTCTTGCCTATCCGAGCCGAGGGGGTGTGATCGAGTATCTGGTGCAAGAGTATGGGGAAGGCTTTTTTAGCGGCGCTTTGGGAGTGCTCTTTTATCTGGCGCAGATTATCGGTCTTGCTGCTGTTACCAAATCTTTTGGCACCTACGCCGCCACATATATGGCCGGTGGCATCACTCCTTTTTGGGTCAATACCTTCGCTTTGGCGATTTTGGCGCTCTTTACGATCATCAATCTCATAGGCGCCAGTTTCGTGGCCAAAAGCGAAAACATCATCGTCATCGTCAAGCTTACCGCACTTATACTTTTTGTCGGTGCGGCGCTCATGTATATCAAGCCAGAGCTCCTCTCTTCCGCCGATTCGCCTCCGCTTATCAATATGTTCTACGCTTTGGGACTGGTCTTTTTCGCCTATCAAGGATTTAGCGTCATCACCAACAGCGTCGAGGATATGGAAAATCCACAAAAAAACATGATGCGCGCCATGATGATAGCGATAGGGTTCGTGATGGTGCTCTATACCACGACGGCGATCGCCGTATTGGGAAATCTGCCTTTAGAAGAGGTGATCAAGGCAAAAGATTACGCTTTGGCTGAGGCTGCTAAGCCGATATTTGGGGAGCTTGGATTTAAGATCATGGCGGCGGTGGCGCTCATCAGTGCTACCAGCGCCATCAACGCCTCGCTCTACGCTGCGACGCAGATTAGCTATGATCTGGCCAGAAAAGGGGAGCTTCCTAAAGTCTATCAATACAACGTTTTTCACTCCACCGAGGGGCTTATCGTATCGGCGCTTTTGATCGTGCCGATGATACTCTTTTTGAACTTGGACGAAATCGCTACGATCGCATCTATCGTGGTATTGCTCATCCAAGGCTTCGTCCATCTTGGCCACTTTTTCAAGATAAAGGTCACCAAGGCCAGCCCTTTTCTTGTCGCTTTGGCGGCGATCGGAGCTTTTGGAGCGGCGGTGTTTGCTTTGATGTATACCCATCACAAGATGCCGAGTGTCGGATACTATGTGGCCGGAGCCTTTTTTGGGGCTTATTTGTTGGAGGTCTTTTTGCGGCTTGCGACAAAAAGGGTCATCAAGCGTCATATCAAAGGGTAGGCCCGAAGGCCGCCCTTTTAGTCTTCATATGGTCCGTTGTGGCAGTCGTAGCAGCTCACTTTATGTCCGGCGGTGAAATTTTTGGTGCCGTATTCGGTGTAGAAGGTGCGAGCGCTGAAGGTTTTGGATAGATCGCTTCCTAGATATTCTTTCCCGTGGCACGCCGCGCAGCTTGCGAGGTTTTTCTCGGCGTAGTCTCCGTGCTCATCGACCCACCAAGCATCGATGCTATGGAGCCCGTGGGGTCCTTCGTATGCGGTGCGAGGCATGGTGCTGTGGCAGCTTGTGCACTCTGCGATCGTTCCTTCATGGCCTTGGATGGTGATGCTTTGGAGGTTGTCTTCAAGATGGCTGCTCGGATAGATGGCGTGGGTAGATCCGTGGCAAGCCGAACATGTCAAATCCCCGTGCCCTTTGCTGTAGCGATAGAGGCTCTTTCCGGCCATCGGGACATTTGGCGTGGTGGCGAATCGATTATCTATCGCTTCGCGCAAAGTGCCGGTGAGTTTGTTGGTGACGGCTACTTCGTAGCGCTGTCCGTTTTGGTGGCAGCTTTGGCAGTTTGGCTCGTCGAGCCAACCCTCTCTCGTTTTGCTTCCGACGGCGCTCATGGTGCCGTGGCAGTCTTGACAGCTGATACCCTCTTTGCCCATCGCACCTCTAAGACACTGGGTCTTTTGTCCCGGGTGACACATATAGCAAGCGGTGGTGTTTTGGATGTCGTTGAGGATCTGTCCCGTCTGAGGATCCTTGACTCCGGCGTGTCGGGAGTGGATGGCTTGCGTAAGGGGAGAGATACCTGCGACGCCCGTTCCCGGAAGGGCGTTGCTTTTGTGACAACTCGCACATAGGATCGGCGTACCCGCTGCGGCGGTGGCTTCAAGCCCATCTTGGAGGTAGGTAAATCCTTTGGCCACGAGAGCGTCGTAGTTTTCAGCTACGGCGGCGGGGTGTTTTTGATCGTGAAGTCTTAGGATATTGAAGCGATAATCCTTTTCCATATCGGTAAGATTGACCCACCCTTTGCTTGGTTTCGCGTCGTCATAGCCTGAATTTGAGGCGTGACACGCGCGACAATCCATCTCGGTGCTCACGGGCAAGACCGTGATCGTTTCGGCCAAAACGTTACCAGCGCTATCTTTTGCCGTGACTTTGACCATCGGATAGGGGTTGTATGTGCCGTCATCGTCGAATGGAGTGATGGGGATGCCTTCCGCCGTCCACCATTTGTGGGTAGGATCGTATTTCATAGGAGCCGGTGTCAAAGATGGCGTAGGCTCTCCTTTGAGTCCGATATCGGGAGCCAATGTGACCTTGTAGAGCTCGGACGCATAGGTCCAAAAGTTGGTCTTCGTGTGGCTGATGGTGTTGAGTTTGCCATCGAGCGAAGGGTAGGACTCGTAGGTGATAGTGACGCCGTCGGTGATTTTTTTGGGCTCGTCCCCTTTTTGGACGAGGTGGGCGACGAGAGTGTTGTAAGGAGGTAGGATCGAAAAGACCGAGTAGTCCCCGTCCATACAGTGCATTCCCAAATCGTTCCACGCAAGGAGTGTGTAGCCGTTTTTGGTGGTGATATTGCTTACGCTGCTATAAGAGCTATAACTTGAGGAGCTATAACTCGAATAACTGCTCGAATAGTAATCGTCGTAGGAACTATAACTCGAATAGCTACTGGAGTAGTAGTCGTCATCATAAGAGCTGTAGCTCGAATAACTACTGGTGCTGTAGCTTGAGTAGTAGTCATCGTCGTCGGAGCTGTAGCTGCTCGAATAGTCGTCATCGGAGCTGTAACTTGAGTAGCTACTGGAGCTACTATACTCGCTCGAAGAGCTTGTGCTGCTATAGGAGCTATTCGACGATCCGATTGTCCCTCCCGGCAGTTGCGTATACGCAAACCTTACGCTCTCGTTCTGGATTGAGGGCGTGATGAAGGGGAGAGGATCGGGAGTGCCGTTGCCTTCGATATCGAGGTAGAGAAACGTATTTTGCGGCGTCGATCCCATGAGTTTGTAGACATGGTAGGTTTGGTTGGTGATATAGACCCATGAGAAGCGTTTGTCGCTATCTTGAGGAAAGTCGATATAGACAAAAAAGCCCGTGGGATTTGCGACGTTGAGATCGCTTGGTAGTGAGATTGGAGCGAACCCAAAGGCGTTGGATGCGGTGGGAGTCGTGGCAAGGAGCCTATAACTTGCCCCACCTCTGTCGATATATATCCAATCGTTTGGATCGGCTATGCCGTCACGATTGAAGTCATAGTAGTAGAACTTCCCGTTGAGAGGGAAGCTCTTGTCGGCCAAATAGGCTTCCAGATCCTCCGTATATCCTGCATAGAGTGCAGAGGCAAGAAGTGCGCTGAGCACGATGAATTTTCGTTTCATGGCATATCCTTTTGGCGGGGTTATACCGAAATTGTATCGGTAAAAGCGTTACCAAAGTATTAGTTTTGCTTATTCAAATAAATTACGCTTATGAAAATAATTACTTATTTTGATAGAAATTATCGTTTGATATTTTTTTATTTTAAATAATTAGGTAAATGAGGATTTTTATGACTGAAGAAATATTTGGGAAATAGTAGTAAAATCGCGTGAAAAGGAAGGTTACTTTTTGAGCTGTCGTTTTTTACGCAGGATTCTTCTACGAATCCTCTGAAAGCGGGAGGCTTGGCGCCGCTCCAGCTCTACTTCGGCCTTTTCGATCTCTTGGCCTATTTTGACCTCTAAAATTTCGCTCTTTTTCATAGCCAAGATTTGCGAAGGGAAGATACTCCTATGTCCCGTGACAAGGAAGCTGATCACCGCGCTGATGGCGGCGTAGTGGGCGATCTCAAGACCGAAGAGCTCCACCGCCATGATAGTGGCGGCGATGGGGGTATTGGTAGCACCGCTAAGAACGCTTACAAATCCAAGGGCGGCGAAGAGCGTGATATGCTCATAATCAAACCACGCCCCGAATGTATGACCGCTGGTAGCGCCGATATAGAAGATTGGCGTAATCACGCCCCCGCTCCCGCCGCCGCTAAGCGTCAAGGAAGTAGTAATAGTTTTGAGCAAGAAGGCATACCACGGCAGGTCTTTAGCGAAGTAGGGATCGGGATTGAGGGTATCTTTGATGGTCTCCATACCGAGTCCCAGATACTCATCGCCGAAGATGACTCCTATGAGCACCAAAAGAGCCCCTGCGATGAAGGCTTTGAGGTAGACGTTGAGCTTGATTTTTTCAAATCCTTTGTGCATGGCGCTCATGGAGGTGACGATGATGTCGCTCACCAGCCCAAAAAAGAGTCCGGCGGCTATCACTTTGAGTATGAGCGGGATATCGAGTGCGACGCTTTGGTAGTAGTGAAAAGGAAAGTAGGTGTATTGGATGCCTAAAAACTGGGTGGTCGTAAAAGCGGCGAATCCCGCTATGAAGGATGGCAAAAGCACGTCGTAAAGTATCACGCCGATGATGAGGACCTCCACGCCAAATATCGCTCCGGCTATAGGAGTGCCAAAGACGGAGGCGAAACCGGCGCTTATACCGCAGATGACGATCTTTTTGCGATCGGCGTCGCTAAAGCGAAAGAGATCGCTCACTCCACTGGCCGCCGCCGCGCCGATCTGTCCCGCTGGGCCCTCTTTTCCCACCGATCCCCCGGCGAAGATAGTGAGCACCGTGGCGATGAGCTTGATGGGGACTACCTTGAGATCGATCTTGCCGTGGCGTTTGTGGACGGCTTCTATCACCTTCTCCGTGCCGTGTCCTTCGGCGCTGGGGGCGAAGGTTCTTACCAGCCACACCACGAAGACCAAAACAACGGGAAGAGTGTAGTAGTAAGGAAAGGGGAGCAGTTTTTGGTAGTGCTCGGCGTATTCGATGGCTTTTAGAAAGAAGGTGACGATAGCGCCGATAAGGATGCCGATGAAAGAGGAGAGCACCATCCATTTTGTCACAGAGATAAATATGGCCGTCTGTTCGGTAATGTGGCGTTTGATCATCTCAAAACCTTCTATAAAAATCGGGACTAAGAAGCAAGAAAAAGGTAAAAAGCTCAAGCCGACCAATAATCATGAAAACCGCTAAGACAATTTTATCCAAATCGCTAAATATCGAGAAATTATCCGCCGGGCCCACGTGGCCAAAACCGGGCCCGATATTGCCGATGACGGCGATGGAGGCGCTAAAGGCACTCAAAAAGTCGTAATCTTTGGCAAAAAGGTAAAAAGCCAAGCCCAAGACGCTTAGCATATAGAGCAGGAAAAATCCGCTCACCGATCCCAAGACCTTCTTTGGGAGCGGTTTATTGTCGATATAGATGCCAATCACGGCGTTTGGATGCAAGATTTGGCGCAGTTGGGCGAAGAGGTTTTTGAAAAGGACGATATAGCGTATCACCTTCACGCCTCCGGCGGTGCTCCCGGCATTGGCGCCGATGAACATCGGGATAAATATGAGAGCGATTGCCACATGAGACCAGAGCGAATAGTCGGTGGAGGCGAAGCCGGTGGTGGTGATGATGGAGGAGATGGTAAAAAAGGAGTGGGTGAGGGAGTGAAAAAAGCTATCTTTGCCGATATCGACATGCACCAGTGTCAAAGCCAAAGAGAGTGCCATAAAAAGAGCGAAAAACCACCGCACCTCTTCGCTTTTGTAGCCTTGAAAATCGCCGCTGAGGGCTTTGAGGTGGGCTATGAAGTTGACGCCGCTTAAAAACATGAAAATGGTGGTGATCCACAAGATAAAGTAGTTTTGCTCCCAGTATCCCAAAGAGGCGTTCTTGGTCGAAAAGCCGCCGGTGGAGATGGTGGAGAAGGCGTGGTTGATGGCATCAAAAAGACTCATCCCTCCGGCAAAAAGCAAGATAGTGTTGGCCGCGGTAAAGAGCAGATAGATGAGCCAAAGGCGCTTGGCGGTGTCTTTGATCTTTGGGGTGAGCTTCTCCAGAGTGATCCCGGTCGATTCGGACTTGAAAAGTGTGAGAGACCCTGTCGGGTTGATGATGCTAAGAAGCCCTACGCCAAGGACGATGATCCCCATGCCGCCAAGCCAGTGGGTAAGAGAGCGTAGCATCAAGACCCAATGGGGTAGATGCTCGATATCGGTGTAGATGGTGGCTCCCGTGGTGGTAAAGCCGCTGACGGCCTCGAAGAAGGCGGAAGCGAAACTCACCGACGATCCTAAATAAAATCCTATCCCTCCGGCGACGCCGAGCAAAAGCCAGATGAGATTGACGGCCAAGACCCCCTCTTTGATGCTCATAGAAAGGGTGTGGGATCGAAGAGCGAAGGCTAAAAGGGCGTTGAAGCTCAAAAAAAGGAGGCTAAAGAGCCCAAAAGCGGTGATATCCTCGTGGTAGATCAGGCCTACCAGCAGCGGCAAAAAGAAAAAGAGCCCCACCACCACGCCGATGTGGGAGATGAATTTTGCGATATTTTTCAAAGATTTTCGATCCACCGCTTGATCTCCTCCTCATAGAGGCTCAAGGTAAACGCCACGATGATGTCGCCTTGGCGCAAAAGAGCGTTTTTGTGCAAGGTTACAATCTCGTCGCCTCGTTGGATGAAGTAGCGCCCCAATACGTTCGGGGGCTTGACGGTGCGCTCGATAAGCTTTGAGCCCTCGAAGATTTTTCGCACGAAAAGGGCCCCTCTGCCGCCGCAGTAGTGCTTTTGGGCGATGATGGCGCTGGAGCCTATCTTTTCGACGATGGCGTAGTAGGCGCTCGATTTTGGTCCTCGGATGGGGATGATGGAGAGTTTGTGCATCAGATCGTAGTATTGGGTGTCGTTGTTGATGGCGACGCACTTTTGGACGCCGTATTCTTTGGCTTCGAGGGATTTGACGATGTTGGCCTCGTCTTCGGCGTAGGTGGCGATGGTCATGTCGGCGGCTTTGATGTTCTCTTCCTCGAAGAGTTTGTGCTCGATATATTTGGAGTTGATGATCGTAGCGCTATTTTGCAAAGTTTCGGCGGCCCTTTCGCATAGGGCGGGGTCCTCTTCGATGAGCTTCAAAGCGACGCGATCTTTTATGATTTTGGCGATCTCAAGCCCCAGTAGATCGGCCCCGAAAATCGCCACTCTTTTGATGTTTGGGGGATTTTTGGCATCAATCCTTTGGCATAGCTTCTTGATAGCGGTGCTTTGTCCAAAGAGATAGACCAGATCGCCGCTTTTTGGAGCGTCGCCCGTGAAGAGGAGCTCTTTGTTTCGCTCGACTCCGACGACGCGCACCTGTTGGCTCTCGATCTGGGCGTAGGAGTCAAAAAGGGGCTCGTTCAGAGTCAAAGATATGAGCTTGAAGTCGCTAAAAGGGAGGGATTTGACGTTGTTGGCCTTTGGGTAGTCCAAAAGGGCGGCTATCGACTTGGCGGTATCGACGAAGGGGAAGACGGCTTGGGTGATTTCAAGCTTTTGGGCGATGGAGCTTTTAGCAAAGAAGGGATTGCGAAGGCGGATGATCTTGGTCTGGGCTTCAATCGACTCGGCGGCGATGAGGGTGGAGAGGATATTGGCCTCGTCGCTGTCGGTGACGGCGATGAATATATCGAACTCCTTCTCTTGCAAGGCTTTGTAGGTGTCAGGGTCTTCGATGTCGCCAAGAATGGGTAAGATATCGATAGCCTCGCCAAGGCGTGAAAGGGCCTCGGCGTTCTTGTCGATGATGTAGACGTTGTGTTTGAGGCTTAGGGTCTCTGCCAGTCGGTATCCCACACGACCGGCTCCGGCGATGATGATATCCATTCCTCTCCTTAGAGCGGCGGCAGCTCGTCGAGGCTTCTTGGAAGCCCCTTGCCATTCAAACTCACCACGCCCGTGGCCGGGAGACCGAGTTTGAGAAGGGGATTGGGCTTGGTGGGAGTGAGCTTGACGGCGTAGACTCGCTGAATCCTATCGCTTCGCACCGCCACCTCTTTTGGGGTGAACTCCGCCTTTTGGGCTACGTGGGTCACTCTGGCTTCTATTGGGCGGTTGGGGTAGGCGTCCAAGAAGATAACGCCTTTGTCGCCTATTTTGATCTTGCCGGTGTGGATGGTGTCCACGAAAATCTTGAGATAGAGGGTCTTTGGATCGATCAAGGTAGCCACCACGCCGCCGGGAGGGAGCATCTCGCCCACTTGGGCCACCTTTTCGACGACAAAGCCCTCGATGGGGGAGGTGAGGTTGAGATCACGCAAAATCGCCTCGACTTGGGCGAGGTTGGCTTTGGTGGCTTTGATCTTGGCTCCCAGGGCTTGGAGTTTGCGCTCGAGTGCTTCGACTCGTTTGAGTTCGCTCTTGGCTTGGGCGAGGGTGCTTCTTGCCGCCTCGATGGCGCTTTGGAGCGCCTTTTTTTGATCGTAGAGGGCTTTGAGGCGGTTTTGATCGCTAATGAGCTTGAGTCTGGCCTGTTCGAGGAGGTGTTTTTGGATCAGGTTTTGGGCGTAAAGCTTTTTGTATCGGTTGTAGTCTTTTTTGTCTTGGGCCACCACCGCTTTTAAAGAGTCGATATTTTTTTGAAGCTCTTGGAGTTTTGCCTCGTTGGCTTTGAGAGAGCTCTTGGCTTTTTTGACGTTTTGGGGGAGCGACTTTTGGGCGATGGCGAGATCGACGGCCGCCGCCGCTTTTTCTTGCTCTTGGGCTTTGATTTTGGCTTCGACGGCTCTTTTTTGGGCTTGATACTCTTTAGAATCCAAAGCGGCGATGAGCTGGGACTTTTGCACCGGCATCCCGTCTTGGGCCCGTTGCTCTTGGACCTTGCCCGGATATTTGGTGCCAAGGCGTATGAGATCGCCGTCGATCATCCCCACCGCTTGGACGAGGTTGGGAGGGAGCTTGGGGGGATTGAGCTTTTTGTAGATAAAAAAGAGCGCGACGGCTCCAAGAATAGCTAAGAAGATAGGAAGGATTTTTTTCATGCGATGCCTTTCATCAAAATTTCATAGGCTTCGTCCACGAAAGAGCGAAGGTCGCCGCCGTGAACGAGCCAATATTCGACGTAGCCGTAGGTGATGGCGTTGAAAATATAGGCGATGCGTCTGGTGTCACGGACGCGAAGGGGCGTGAGGGCGTCGATCTTTTCAAACTCCTCGGCTATGGTGTCGTAGAGCTTTTGGAGATTGACGGGGCGGTTGGCCGAGAGCTTGGCGAAAAAGAGTGGGTCTCCGGCGATGGTGTCCTTGAGTATCTGGCGCTTTTCTTGGAAGGTCTCGAACTTCAAGGCGATGATCGCTTTGATGCGATCGTGGGGGGATTGTAGATGCTGGAGCCTTTGGGCAAGTTTGTGCTGAAAGAGGGTGAGCTGGTAGTTGACGTAGGCGTAGAAAAGCTCCTCTTTTGAGCCAAAAAGCTTATACAAAGCCCCCACGCTCATACCGCAAAAAGCGGCGATATCGGCCATTTTCGCTTTGGCGAAGCCGTGGGTTTCGAGGTATTGGCTCACCTTTTGTAAGACGAGCTCTTTTTTGAACTCTTTGATTTTTTCTTTGATCGCCATTTGCTTCCTTTGTGTCATTATAGAACGGCTTTGATAAAACAAGAATTAATTAATAAAAAAGTGAATATAATTCACTAAAGTGCAGAAAGGTTCGTCTATGAAAAGAGTCGGCACGGTGATTTTGGTGGGGCTCATTGCGCTCTTTGTCTATATCGCCTATGAGTATATCTCCTATCGCACCAAAAACGCGGTGAGCGACGCCGCTTTCGTGCGCACCGACTCGCTCTTGACGCTCTCGTTCAAAGTAGACGGCAAAGTCGATAGAATCACCAAGCAAGAGGGGCAAGAGATCAAAAAGGGAGAGCTCTTGGCCACGATGGAGACGAAGGATTTCGAGGTGGCTTTGGAGGGCGTAAAGAGAAACGTCGAAGCCGTGCGCAAAAAAAAGGAGGCCTTGGAGGTCAAAAGGGCGACGACGGCGAGGAGTCTCGATGTGCAGATGCGAATCGCCGCCAACGATAAAACGAAAGCCCTTCACGATATCAAGAGCTTTTCATACGAGATAGCCGCCGATGAGGTGAGGCTCCAAAAGCTTGGAAAAGACCTGCGCCGCTACCGAGCTCTCTATGCCAAAAAGCTGGTCCAAAAAGAGAGGCTCGAAGCAATCCAGAGCGCTTATGAGAGCCTCAAAAAGGGGATCGAGGCTAAAAGAAGCAGACTCGAAGGCCTCAAAGTGGCCGTGAAGAATCTGGATGAGAAGATGAAGCTTTTGAGAGTCCAAAAAGAGGGCCTCAAAGAGCTCGATCATCAAATCGAAGCTTTGGAAAAGGAGAGAGAGGCTCTTGAGGCCAAAGAAGCCGATCTTAAAAACAAGATAGCTTACTGCTTCATGTATGCTCCCATAGATGGAAGCGTAGCCAAGCGCTTTATCAACGAAGACAGAGTAATTGAGGCCGGAAGCCCGGTGCTAAGCGTCGTCGATCCAAAAGATCTTCATATCGAAGTGCTGTTGAGCGAGAAGAAGCTTGAAGGGGTCAAAGAGGGCAACGAGGTCAAAATAGAGGTGGACGCTTTTAAAGATCGCCTCTACCACGGCAAGGTGGAGCGAATCCTCCCGGCTTCTGCGGCCACTTTTGCGCTGGTGCCCCGAGATATCGCCAGTGGAGAGTTCACCAAACTCGATCAGCGCTTCGTGGTGCGAATCACTATCGACGATCCGACTCCTGATCTAAGAGTCGGGATGGGGGCGAGCGTTGCGATTAAGCGAGACTAAACCTTGGGAGATTAGCTCCAAAGAGCGGGCCCTTTTTACCATTATCGTCATGGTGGGGGCTTTCATGGCGATTTTGGATACGACGGTGGTGGACGTGATCGTGCCAAAGCTCACGGGCCCCTTGGCGACCGATATGTATGGGGTGCAGTGGATCATCACCTCTTACATGGTAAGCGCGGCTATCGGGCTTTTGGTCTGTGAGTATCTGATTAAGCGTTTTGGCTCAAAGGCTATCTACTTAAGCGGCGTAGCGGCTTTTAGTCTGGCGAGTCTTGCGTGCGGGCTCTCCAATACCTTGGAGAGCATCATCGTCGCTCGTGTGGTGCAAGGGATTGCCGAAGCCCTTATCATGGTGACGAGCCATGTGATGATCTTTAGCTACTTTCCTCCCGAAAAAAAGGGACTTGCCATGGGAATCTTCGCTCTTGGGGTCAGTTTCGCTCCGGCTCTTGGCCCCACGGTGGGCGGGTATTTGACCGAATACTACAACTGGCGAATGGTCTTTTTCATCAACGTGCCGATTGGCATCATCTTGGTTATAGCTGGGCTTTTGTATCTGCCAAAGGAGCGCCTTTTTCAAAAGCTTCCTTTCAATTTTATCAGCTTCTTTTTCCTCTCCGTGGCTACGATCGCTCTACTTATCATGCTTAGCCGAGGTCAGCAGCTTGGGTGGTTTAACTCTATCGAGATTGGGGTGTTGCTCTTTGTGGCGATTATCGGGTATCTACTCTATGCCTTGAGTGAACTACACTCGCGCCATACGCTCATCGACTTTAGCCTCTTTAAAAATCCCGACTTTCGCAACGGGATTTTTATCTATTTCTTCGTGCTTGGTTTTAGCATGTATCAATACTTCTATCTCTTACCGGTCTACTACGAGCATATCAAGATGCTTCCCACGCTCGATACCGGTATCGCGGTTTTCGCTTTTGCTCTTTTTATCGGGATATTCTCTCCCGTAGCCGGGATTTTGAGCGACAAGATAGGAGCGAAGGTGACCGTGGCGATGGCGACCTTTTTGTATCTGCTCACATCCTTGCTCTTTTTGCCCCACCTCAACTACTACACGCCCCTGACACAAGCGATACTTCTAACTATCCCTTTTGGGATCGCCATGGGGCTCTTCTTTGCGCCGGTGACGGTGCTGGTGATGAAGAGTGCGGGGGAGGCCAAGGCGGAGCTCTCTATCGTACTCATGGATTATGTGCGGTTTGTAGGGGGGAGTTTTGGCACGGCGTTGGCGACGAACAATATGGAGTATTTTAAATCTTTAAACTTTGATAGAATGGTAGAAGTGCAAAACTACGAGTATGTGAGCTACTTCTTGCGTAAGATCCAAGAGCTTTTGAATCTTTCGTGGGAGGTGGTCAAGGAGATATTTCGCAACTACGAGCTCTTTATGAGCTACAACTACGGCTTTTACAACACCTTCATGCACGCCGCTTACTGGGCGGTGCTGGGGAGTGTGTTTGTCGTTTTACTCTTTATTGAAGGAAGAAACAATGAAAAAGAGGATTCTACTGCTGCTATGTAGCGCGGCGCTTTTTGGGAGCGATTTTGGCGAGGTGGTCCAAGCCCTGCACAACAACCGCCTCTACAAGGCCAAAGCCTACGAGGCTAAGGCCAAAGAACATCTCTACAAGGCCGCCAAGGGGGCCGATCTACCGAGTCTTGATACCAGTTTCGACGCCGTCTGGCTCAAAACCCAGCCTACAATCTCCCTATCACTGCCCAATATGCCAAGAATGAAGGTGCCTATGGGCAAGACGCGAAGCTTTCGCTTCGAGGCGGCGATCTCCTATCCGCTCTTTAGCGGCTTTGCGATTACCAACATGATAGAAAAGTCCCGCTACGAGGCTTTGGCCTCTCGCCTAAGAGAGCGGGACCTCTTGCGCAATCTCTCCTTACAGGCCGCCTCGCTCTACGGAGGGCTCTACGCCAACGCCCACCAGCTTCAAGCCTTGCAAAAGGCCAAAGAGGCGCTGGAAATCTCTTACAAAAAGGCCAAGGGCTTTTACGATCAAGGGCTCGTGCCAAGAAGCGATCTCTACAATATCGAAGCCAAACTCTACGAGACCGAAGCAAAAATCGAAGAGGCAAAAGTCCAAAGAAAAGATCTCAAAAACGCTTTTGTTTATCTCATAGGCTTCGCGCCAAAAAGGGCGAAATTGGAGCCTATCGAGCTTCCGGCGTCTCTTGATTTTACCAAACGAGCCGATATCGAGGCTTTGAGAAAAGAGCTCTTGGGGCTCAAAAGCGACATCGCTATCGCCAAATCGGCCTTCTATCCCCAAGTGGGTGTCAAAGCCGCCTTTCGGCGCTTTGGGGATACCTTAGCCCTCGATGGCGACGGGGTGCGCAACGCCGATGAGAGCTATATCGGAGCGGGGGTGCAATACAACCTCTACCGAGGCGGCAGCGACGAGGCGAGGGTCGAAGCGGCCAAAGCGGCGTGGATGGCCAAAAAGAGCTTTATTGGCGACTATGTCCATAAGGTTAAAGTCGATATCGACGACGCTTACAACGGCCTTGCCGCCCTTCGCAAGAGATTGGAGTGGGCGAACAAGGAAGTGGAGGCCAAAAGGGAGTATCGAGCCTTGATAGAGGGGCGCTACGAAAATCAACTCGCAAGCGCCGACGAGCTGAGCCGAGCGATCGCCGACGAGGCGGCGGCGGTTGCTACCAAAGAGGCTTTGAGGGCGCAGATATTTTCCCAAAAGTGCAAGATTTTGCTTCTGCACTCTTTGGATGAGTTTCAAAAGGCGGTGCGATGACTATCTCTTTGGTGCTAGGAAGCGGGGGTGCGCGAGGCTACGCCCACATCGGAGTCATCGAGGAGCTTGAGAAGGCGGGATTCGAGATAGCATCTATCAGCGGCACCTCTATGGGAGCGCTGGTCGGCGGGCTCTACGCCGCCGGGGGACTGCAAGAATATAAGGCGTGGGTGCTGGAGCTTGACGTGCTGGATGTGGCGAGTCTGCTTGATATTAGTTTCGATAAGCGGGGTCTTATCAAAGGGGAGAAGGTCTTTAAAAAGCTCAAAGAGATTATCGGTGATGTGCGCATCGAGGAGCTGCCTATCAAGTTTACCGCCGTGGCTACCGA
>PUXX01000066.1 GCA_009659895.1 Campylobacterota bacterium | reverse complement strand
AGCTTTCTCATCACTTCTCCTTTTATGCGCTTTCAAACTCTTATGCGTATATCATATCATAAGATTGATTAAATATTTTTATTCGATTTTTAAATACAATCATTTAGAATTAAAGATTTCTTATATATCAACTATGGGAGATCGATGATCCTTTGCGGTATCGACGAAGCAGGACGGGGCCCTTTGGCTGGACCTCTGGTGGTAGCTGGGGTGATCTTTGAGCGGCGCATCTACAAACTAGGCGACTCCAAAAAACTCTCCTCTGCCACAAGAGAAAAACTCTACCACAAGATACTCCAAGCCAGCAGATACCATATCGTCGTCATCGACAACCACACCATCGACGATCAAGGACTCTCAGCCTCCATCACCCAGGCCCTGCGCCAGATCCTCCAGGCTCTGAGAGCAGATCGCTATATCTTCGACGGCAACAGCCGCTTTGGCGTGGAGGGGATCACACCCATCATCAAAGCCGATGGGCATATCAAAGAGGTGATGGCAGCCTCCATCCTGGCCAAGGTAACGAGAGATCGCATCATGCGCCGCCTCCATCTAGACTACCCCCAGTATGGATTTTGTCGTCACAAAGGTTATGGCACCAAAGAGCATATCGAAGCCATCAGGCGCTACGGTCTTAGTCCCATCCATCGCCGATCCTTTCGTCCAAAATCCCTCCAGCCCACACTCTTCGACTAACAAAACCACCTCCACCAAGCTCCCGGCCAAAATTTTCGCTATCATTTGCCAAAAGGAGATACCATGAGTCAGATCCGATGTCCCAACTGCCAAACTCTCATCGACATAGACCAGGTCCTCTACCAGCAGCTAGAGGCCCAGGCCAAAAAGAGGCTCGAACAAAAGATCGAAGAGCACCAACGACAATTGAAAAAAGCCAAGGAAGCACTCAGACAAAAGGAGCTGGAGCTCCAAACCAAAGAGGCCACTCTAGCCAAAGAGGCCCAGCTCAAAGCCCAGGAGCTTTTAGAAGAGGAGCTGGCAAAAGAGCGCCAGCGCTTAGAAGAGCAGATCCGTCACAAAATCCAAAAGGAGCAAGAGCTCCTCATCGACTCCCTCCAAAAGGAGCTCCAAGAAAAAAGCAGCCAGCTAATCGAACTCCAAAAAGCCAAACTCCAGATCCAAAAGCTCCAGCAAGAAAAGGAGCAAATAGAGCTCAAAACCAGGCTCGAAGCCCAGCAGCGCATGAGTGAAGAGCTGGCCAAAGCAAAAGAGGAGATAGCCCGTCAGATAGCTGCCGAGCAAGAACTCAAACTCAAGGAGAAAGAGAAACAGCTCCAAGATCTGAGTCAAAAGCTCGAAGAGGCCCAGCGCAAAGCCAATCTCACCAGCCAGCAGCTCCAGGGCGAAGTGATGGAGCTAGCCATCGAGGAGTGGCTAGAGCGCCAATTTCCCCTCGATACCATCCAGGAGATCAAAAAGGGTCAAAGAGGAGCTGATTGTCTTCAGATCGTCAATACAAGGGAGCTGCCAAACTGCGGAACGATCTATTATGAGTCCAAACGGACCAAAGAGTTCAAAAAAGAGTGGATCGAAAAACTCAAGGCCGACATGCGCCTCAAAGGAGCCGATATTGGCGTCATCGTCACCCAGACCATGCCCAAGGGCATGGAGCGCATGGGATTGGTAGATGGGATATGGGTCTGCAGCTTCGATGAGTTCAAGGCCCTCAGCCAGATCCTGCGTACCCATATCATCCAGCTAGCCGCAGCCACCAAGAGCCAGGAGAAAAGAGGCGACAAGATGAGTATGCTCTACGACTACCTCACCTCCAACGAGTTTCGCATGCACATAGAGGCGATCGTCGAAGGCTTTATGCAGATGAAAGAGGATCTGGAGCGGGAAAAAAGAGCTATGCACAAGCTTTGGAGTGCTAGAGAAAAGCAGATCGAAAAAGTGCTCCTTAGCACCACTCAGATGTATGGAGCCATCCAAGGAATCGCCGGCAGCGCCGTCGCTCAGATCGAATCGCTGGAGTTTAAGCTCATAGAAGATTAAGCCACTTTACGGCTCTTGGCATAATAGTAGAGCACCACAGCAGCTACCAATACCATCACCACACCCAAAATCCAGTGCAAAGAGCGCTGGATCTGCTCTTCGTTGTGGCCGATAAAGTATCCCAAAGCCAAGAGCACCCCGCACCAGATCCCAGCGCCCAAGAAGGTATACAGAGCAAAACTCCCCAGCCTCATCCGCCCAATACCCGCAGGCAATGAGATATACTGGCGAATACCCGGGATCAGCCTGCCCCAAAAGGTGCTTGGATGGCCATATCTGGCGAAGAAATCCTCCACCTTTTGCAGGCTCTCCTCGCTCAAAAAGAGATATTTGCCGTATTTTTGCAAAAAGGGGCGGCCGAGCTTGTGTCCCAAGGCGTAGTTGAACAGCGCTCCGGCCAGACTCCCGCCAGTCCCCGCCAGCCATGCCAAAAAGAGGTTCATCTCTCCCTTGCTGGCCAGATAGCCGGCCGGGATCATCGCCACTTCACTAGGAAAAGGGAAAAAGGAGCTTTCTAAAAACATCATGAAAAAGATACCCCAATATCCTAGATCTCCTACCAGATCTACGATAAAATCGACCACCTCACTCATCGATCATAGGCCCTTTTGAGCCGATCGAGGCGACTTGTGGCACCCAGCAGGAGCATATCAGCAAGCACCAATGCCATCATCGCCTCCGCCACGACACTCCCTCTAGCAGCCACAAAGGGATCGTGGCGCCCCTTGAGCTCCAGCTCCACCTCATTGCCATCCACATCGATGGTACGCTGCTTTTGGAAGATAGAGGGGGTGGGCTTGAACCATACCTTGATGAGGATATCCTCTCCATTGCTGATTCCTCCCAGGATGCCTCCTGCGTTGTTGCTAGCAAAGCCCTCTTTTGTGATCTGGTCGTTGTTCTGGCTTCCCAAAAGTCGGCTGGCCTCTATCCCCGCACCGATCTCTACGGCCTTGGCGGCGTTGATACTCATCATCGCCTCAGCCAGGACGGCGTCTAATTTGTAGTAGATAGGCTCTCCAAGCCCCACAGGGACATTCCTGGCTCTTACGATCACCGCCCCGCCCACACTATCATGAGCTTCCTTGGCTTTTAGGATCGCCTCTTTTTGGCTTGGCTCTCGATCTGGATCCAGGGCGAAGATCTCACTCTCTTTTGCGTATGCAAAATCGAACCTCTTAGCCTCAATCCCCGCCACCTCACACACACCAGCCTCCACTTCGATCCCAAATTCCCTCAGCAGCGACTTCGCCACCGCTCCAGCAGCTACTCTAGCAGCCGTCTCTCTAGCGCTGCTTCTGCCTCCCCCACGATAATCTCTGATGCCATATTTGTGATGGTAGGTAAAGTCAGCATGACCCGGGCGGAAGAGATCTTTGATATTGGAGTAGTCACGACTCTTTTGGTCTTTGTTGAAGATCACCATAGCAATAGGTGTGCCGGTAGCTTTGCCCTCAAAAACCCCGCTTAAGATCTCTACACTGTCGCTCTCTTTTCTGGCAGTGGCGAATTTACTCTGGCCAGGGCGCCTGCGATCTAGCTCGCTTTGGATAAACTCCTCGTCGATCACCAATCCGGCGGGTACCCCATCGATCACACACCCGATCGCCTTGCCGTGAGACTCACCAAAGGTGGTGAAGCGAAATCGAATACCAAAGCTATTCATCTTTGAGTCTTTGCAAGGCTAGTTTGGCAGCCTCTTGCTGGGCTGCCTTTTTGCTCCTGCCTTTGGCCGAGGCGATCTGCTTGTCATGGAGCATCACCGCCACCTCAAACTCCTTCTTGTGATCGGGCCCGGAAGATCCCAGGAGTTTGTAGGTAGGAGTGACACCATATTTAGCTTGGGTGAGCTCTTGGAGCGTGGTCTTGTAGTCTTTAAAAAGGCTGCCTAGATCGATCTTGGGATAGGCCTCCTCCAACAGGGCCAAAGCCAGCTGTCTGACCTTTTCTAGACCACTCTCTAGATAAATAGCCCCCATCACCGCCTCAAAGGCGTTGGAGAGCAGACTGGGCTTGGTACGTCCGTGGTTGTTCTCTTCGGCTTGGGAGATGAAGATATACTTCCCGATATCAAGCCGATCGGCAAGTTTTGCAAACCCCTCTTCGTTGACGATGGAAGCGCGAAGTTTGGAAAGCTCGCCCTCATTGGCCTTGGGAAATTTCTTGTACAGATACTCCCCCACGATCAGATCCAGCACCGCGTCGCCCAAAAACTCCAGGCGTTCGTTGTTGACGGGGCTCTTGTAGCTTTTGTGGGTGAGTGCTTCTTTGAGCAGACCTTTATCATCAAAGCTATAGCCCAGCTTCTTCTCAAACTCCATCAGCTTTTGCATGCTCGTCCTTGATTTTCATAGCCATTTGTTTTGCAATTGTATCACATCTTTCATTCTCCTCATGGCCCGCATGCCCCTTGACCCAGACCGCCTTGAGTCGGTGGGGCCTGGAGACCTTGAGGAACTCTCTCCACAGATCTGGATTTTTGACATTTTTGAAATCTTTTTTTATCCATCCATCAAGCCAGCTATTAATTGCCTGGACCACATAGTTTGAGTCGCTATAGATCTCCACATAACAGGGCTCCTTGAGGGCTTTGAGCCCTTCGATCACCGCTTTGAGCTCCATACGGTTGTTGGTGGTGTGAGGATCGGCGCCTTTGACGATGCGCTCCTTGTCTTTGTAGCGCAGCAATGCACAATATCCCCCGGGTCCAGGGTTGCCCAGGCTTGACCCGTCGCTATATAGATAGACTCTCTTCATCGACTCCTCTTTTTTTGATGATGATCCGCTCCACGATAGGCTCTTTGATAGAGGCGCATTTGGCGCATCGGTGGAAAGGAAATGGGAAGATATTCTTACACTCCACACAAAGATACTCAAAATCAAGATCGCCCTTTGGATAGTGCAAGAGCAAATCGATCTCAAAGATATCACTGCTACTGGCCATATTGATATAGCCCTTGGCGGTATAGATCTCCTGAAGGATGGGGGTGTGGTAGCGTATCTGATCCTTGGGCAGTCTCCACAAGATATCCAGTACCCTTGGCACATCCTCATCCTCCAGCAGCTCCCAAGCTAGATCGACCCTCCTGGCAAAAAGATACTCCAATGCGATACGGGGAAACTCTTTTTTAAGAGTTTTGATCTTTTGGATATTCTCCACAGCCACAGCCCGTTTGATGGCGAAATATTTGCGCTCTTGCTCAAAGGCCTCCAGCTCCTCTAGGATCTGGACGATCTCTTCTATGCGCTCCCAATCTCCCATCTTCTCAAAAATGAGCAGCAGCTTGCGCAAGATCTTAGGCCTTCTGGGTACATAGCGCAAGATCTCCTCATAGCTCTCTATGGCTCTAGCCATAAATCCCGCCTTGGCATAGAGATCCCCCAGCTTTTGCAGGATCTGGAGCTTTTGTCTTAGATCAGCTCCCTCCTTGAGCTTGAGATAGATGGCGATGGCTTTTTCATATTCTCCCCTATCGCTAAGAGCGTCGGCAAGGAGCAGGAGGGTGGCTTGGTGATCCTGGAGCAAAGAGTCGATATCCTTGTCTTTGACGGGCTCAAATCTTTGAAAAAAACGCTCAAGTCTGCTATCTTCGCTCCTGATCCTAAAAAGTGCCCACCAGTAGCTCAAAAAGGCGATGACAAAGATGAGCCCAAAGAACAGCACCAGCCCAAAGAGAGGATCTCTATACTCAAACAAAAAATCCAAGCCCGCTCCTTTTGTGGCAATTATACTATATAATGTCACTTATGATTGAACACTCCTCCATCGAACAGCTCAAAAACGTCGTCGATATCGTCGACGTCATCGGCAACTACATCGAGCTCAAAAAAGCGGGCGCCAACTACAAGGCTCTGTGCCCCTTTCACGACGAAGATACCCCCAGCTTCGTCGTCAGCCCCCAAAAACAGATCTTCCACTGCTTTGGCTGCGGTGCCGGCGGGGACGCCATAAAGTTCGTGATGGAGTATGAGAAGCTCAGCTACCCCGAAGCGGTGGAGAAACTGGCCAGGATGTACAACTTCACCCTACGCTACACCAAAAGCAAAGGCCAGGGGGAGAATCTCTTCAAGGCCTTGGAGAGCATCAACACCCTCTACAAAAAAAAGCTCCATGAGTGCCAGGAAGCTTTGGAGTATCTCAAAAGCAGAGGTGTAAGCAACGCCAGTATAGAGAAGTTTGAGCTAGGCTACGCCCCAAGCTCCCAAGAGCAGATCGCCTGGCTCAAACAGCACTTCATCCCACTGCCTGGCGCCGTAGAGGCGGGTATCTTGGCACAAGATGGCGAGCGGCTCTACGCCAGGATGCATGAGCGTATCACCTTCCCCATCTACTCCCACACAGGCAAGCTCATAGCCTTTGGGGGACGGACCATCACCGATCATCCCGCCAAATATCTCAACACCCCAGATACCAAGCTCTTCCACAAATCCAGAGTCCTTTATGGCTACCATCTGGCCAAGAGCCAGATCTATGCCAAAAAGGAGCTGATCTTATGTGAAGGGTATCTGGATGTAGTGATGCTCCACCAGGCTGGATTCTCCAATGCCGTAGCCACTCTGGGTACCGCTTTGACCCCTATGCATCTGCCACTCCTAAGCCGTGGGGAGCCAAGAGTGATCGTCGCTTATGATGGGGACAAAGCTGGCATCCAGGCAGCCCTCAAAGCCGCCAAGCTTCTAAGTGCTAGGGAGTTTGAAGGAGGAGTGGTCCTCTTTGAAGAGGGGCTTGATCCGGCAGATATGGTCAAGAACAAACAGACCCAAAAGCTCCAAAAGCTCCTCACCCAACCCAAGCCATTCGTGGAATTTATCCTAGAGACCATCGTGCGATCCTATGATATCACCGACCCTAGGGCCAAACAAAAAGCTCTCGATGAAGGGGTGGAGTATCTGCGTACCCTGCCACCGATCCTGCAAGAGGAGTATCGCCATTTCCTAGCGGCTCTTTTAGAGATCCTGCCTTCTAAAATCAGACTAGAACCCAAGAGCAAAAAAGAGCAAGAGCCCCTAGAGATCAAGGATACCAAAGAGCTCTCCATCATCAAGACGATGCTTTTGTATCCCCACACGATCGATACCATCGCCGACATCGTCACGCCGGAGCACTTTCGTTTTCATGCCAGGGAGTTCCAAGCGGCCCTGGAGGGGCGTGAGGATCCCGCTTTGCGTGCGCTGCTTTTGGATGAGGATATCTTACCCATTGATCCACGGGCGCTCAAAGAGGAGCTTCTGGTTTTTTTGATAAAATATTTCCAGCAAAAGATCCACGATCTGGTCAAAGCCGACATGGATTTCAAAAAAAAGAGCTTTTTGATACGAAAGTACAAAGAGAATATCTTACGACTAAAAAGAGGAGAACTGGTCCTTGAGTAAAAAGATAAAAGCCCTGGCCCTCTTCAGCGGCGGGCTAGACAGCCTGCTGGCCATGAAGCTGATCATCGAGCAGAGTATCGAGGTGATCGGGCTCTACTTCGATACAGGATTTGGCGGCAAAAGCGAAGAGAAAAAGCAAGAGTACCTCCAGCGTATCGCCGACAAAATTGGAGCGAAACTTCAGATCGTCAATATCAAAGATCAGTTCGTCCAGGAGATCCTCTTCGATCCCAAATATGGCTATGGCAAAAACTTCAATCCATGCATCGACTGTCACGCCAACATGATCCGCATCGCCAAGGCTTTGCTGCCCAGATACGGCGCCCACTTCATCATCAGTGGTGAGGTGGTGGGGCAGCGACCCATGAGTCAGCGGTTCGACGCTCTCAAAAAGGTCGAAACCCTCTCTAGCGCCGATGGGCTGATCCTAAGGCCTCTAAGCGCCAAGCTCTTGCCGATCACCATCCCGGAGCAAAAAGGTTGGGTCGATAGAGAGAAGCTTCTAGATATTAGCGGCAGAAGCAGAGAAAAACAGATGGAGCTGGCCAAAAAGTGGGGGATCGAGGACTATGAGAGTCCGGCGGGTGGCTGTCTGCTCACCGATGAGCATTTCAGCCTCAAGCTTAAAGATCACATCGCCCACGATAGCTTCGATACCGAAGATATCGACGTGCTCAAATGGGGGCGCCATTTTCGCCTGCCGCAAGGGGCCAAGCTGGTAGTCAGCCGAAACAAGGAAGAAAACGAAAAGCTCAAGGCCTTGAGCCTGAGCAAGTATATCCCCTTTGCGCTCCCTTTGCCAGGCCCTTTGAGCCTCATCCACAAAAAGGCCACCCAAGCAGACAAGGAGCTGGCAGCTCGTATCGCTCTTACCTACTCAAAAGCCGACCCAAAAGAGCGCTACCAGGTCAAAATCGGTGATGAGCTCTATGAGGTCAGCCCCTTTGAGAGCAAAAAAGAGGCCCAGGAGTACTTCGTGCGATGAGAAATCAGCCAAAATACTCTCTTTTCAAGAACGCCAAATATGCCCTGGATGGTCTGGGAGAGTGTCTGCGAAACGAGACCAGCTTCAAGATAGAGGTAGCCCTTTTTCTTCTGCTCTCTGTCCTTATTTGGCTCTTGCCCATCTCCTTGCTCTCCAAAGCGATCTTGCAAACCTCCCTCTTCATACCCCTCATCGCAGAGCTCTTCAACAGCGCGATCGAGCGGGTGGTCGATCTAGCAAGCCCCGATTACCATCGATTGGCCAAAGGAGCCAAGGACGCAGGAGCGGCAGCGGTGCTTTTGTCGCTCTTTTTGACCTTGGGGATCTGGGTGGCAGTTGGCATTTTTGAATTTTTATGATATAATTTCACCCGACTTCAAAGGGGCATTAGCTCAGTTGGGAGAGCGCCACGCTGGCAGCGTGGAGGTCGCCGGTTCGAGCCCGGCATGCTCCACCAGATTATTCCGCAAGTACCGACAGATCCTCTACTAAGACTGCATATCCATCACTTTTGATAAATGACGCCATCTCTTTATGCATCTCTACTGTCACTTCCGGTGTCTGAGCAGGCATCAAAAAAGAGCTATGAGTTCCGTAGGCGAATTTGGAGTAGACCACCGGCGCATCGAGCCGCACGAGACCTGGTACCTCATAGCTGAGGATATTTTTGGCTCTCATATGAGCTATGAGCGGATCGGTACCGCTAAGAGGATAGCCCAGGACGCTGTTTGGGATGACACTATCGCCCACCACCTCAAAGACCAGCGATCTTTGCTTTTGTCCCACCTCCTTGGCGTAGTTGATCGGATCTGCATCATCGATGAGGGTCTGGGAGATGAGGGTGTACTGATCAAACTGGGGCGATCCCTCCTCTATCCCGGCACTAGCCAAGGCCTCCTTGATGATGGGGCCAAAGGCTTGAGAGTGCATCAAAAGCTGGATGATCCCGCCTCCAGGATTGGCCAGTACCGCAGCGTCAAACTGCTTGTGGGCCATGTAGCCATAGGGTGTCA
Source organism: Campylobacterota bacterium (assembly GCA_009659895.1). Taxonomy (GTDB): domain Bacteria; phylum Campylobacterota; class Campylobacteria; order Campylobacterales; family Nitratiruptoraceae; genus Nitratiruptor. The sequence goes on along the minus strand of PUXX01000066.1, from coordinate 14,933 downwards.
TCGCTCCTAGAGAGTGACCTACATAGGCTACCTTGCTAGGGTCGAACCGCACTCCCACCGCACGCCCCAAAGCGTTGGTCAAAGCCACGAGATCTCCTACGCTCTGGCGCATATTGTCCCTTGATATCGCCGGGTTTTGGAGATTGATGTAGTGGGTACCGGAGCAGTCTGGCTTACCATCGGGCGAAAGGGCTATGAGATTGCACTCCTCATCCTGGGTCACATAATCGACATCGAATGTACGCTCCATACCGGCCATATACAGAGGCGAATCTGGATCGGTGATGCCGTGGAGCGGCAGATCGATCGCCACAGCGGCGTAGCAGATATCCGCATAGGTCTGGGCTAATGGGAGCAGATTGGTCCTGTTTTGGGTGATGCCATGCTGGAAAATCACCACAGGCCAGCCCTCTTGAGGCATGTGGCAGTTTTTGGGCACAGAAGCTAGCACTGGAATGGTGAGCTTGGCTTTGATAGCGGGATCAAAATCGTGCAGCTCCATCTGAGTCGTCAGTGGAGCTACTGGATTTTGAGCGCTAGGTACTCCCAGATAGTAGGGCGCGTCCTTGAGGACCCCCACATAGATCTGGGCGTTGTCTTTGAGCGCCGCTCCATCCACTCCCGCTGCCATGAGGAGCTGCTTGGAGGTGTAGCCACTGTCTTGGAGTATGAGAGTGGCCTGGTCATAGTCATCCTGGATCAAATTCTTAGCCACAGCCCCTATGGTCTGGGTCTTGAAACTAAAGGCAGCCAGGATCTTCTTGCCATCTTTGCCCACTGTCTGCAAGATCTGATGGTAATAGGGACGAAGCTGCTCGATTCTTTTGAGAGTAGTTGGATCTAGATCGTGCAAAGGTGCTCCACTCTCATCAAAGAGAGGATCGTCGTTGAAGAGCAAATAAGCCTCCTTGTTGGGCGTAAGAGGATCACCCTCAAGATCATAAACACCCCTATCGACTACGACCACATAGTCCGATCCTCCCGCCAAAGGAGCCTTCGGGACCAAAACGATCGCCTCATCCTTGGTCAAGAAACTATATTCGCTTCTTGGATCGAGCTCTCTTTTGACCCTCAGAGGCATGGGCAGAGGATTGCCCTCAAGGTAGGTGTACTCCACCTCATACAGATGAACCCTGCCAAAGAGCGTGGAGGGATCGACGACGGTATTGGTGGGGATGACGATGGGGGAGGTGGTAGAGAAGCCATCCAGCTGATTGAGAGCCTTGATCATGCCAGCAGAGGCGGAGTCGGGATCATAGGGGAGATTGAGAGTACCATCGGCACTCTCCTGGGCCGTAGGCAAAAAGAGAAGATTGGTAGGAAAAGGCATCTTCTCACCCAGATCCATGACAAAGTTCTTCTGTGAGATAAGAGGCATGGAGCTGTCGCTTCCACATCCGCTCAATACAACCATAAGCGCCGCTGCGCTGGCGATGGAGAGTCGTGACAACATGACCGATCCTTTGGAAGTTTTTAATTTAATGGTAGTATATTTTTTTTAAAGATAGCTGAAAATGGGGCCAAAGCCCCAGAGGGTATCAGGCGATATCCATAGCGCTTTTTGGGCGTTCTTCCAGGAGTCTGACATTTTGGGCGATTTTTGGGAGTGTCACGATTTTCTCCTTTTTTACCCATCGCTCTGGCAGATGGATCTCCTTGCCCCGTACGTGGATGACGGTGGGGCGGATCTTCATCTCATAGCTGATCTTCACACCCCAGACCTTGTTGCCGAAGCGGTTTTTGAACTCTCCTGGTCCCTCCATCTTGAGATCTCTATACTCAGCGGGCAGATAGATTCGCTTGGCGTACTCTCTTTTGCGTCTTGGATGGTAGTAGACGATCCAAAGGACCTTGCCACCCCCTTTGTACCTGGCTTCGGTCGGGATGTAGGTCTCAGACTTCTCCTCCTCTTCCAAGAGCTTTTGGAGATACTCCTCTGCGCTCTGCTCGCCCAGATCCTCCTCGCCGATGGACTCAAAGTAGCTTTGCCATCCTTCGACTTCGCTTACGATATTGGCTAGTTCTACCGAGCGATTTTTCTCCTTGGTAATGAGCGCATCGATCGCACCCAAGAGCCCTTCGTCAAAATGCTCCTTGAAGCTCTCCATATAAGGAAGCACGGAGAGAATATCCACCGCCCTTTTGAGTCTTTTGAGGCACTCTTCATCTTCACACAGCACCATCGCAGCCCTAATAGCGCAAAACTCCCTGCGCAAGGTCTCCAAGATCTCCATGCTCATCTCCAAAGAGAGGGTAGCGTGGGTGATCTCCTCGACCACTTCCGCAGGGATCTGACGCAGCTGCTCTTCGATATCGATATCGCTCCTCCACGGCTTGTACTCTTTGTCAAAGCCTTTGTACCTGGCGATGATATTGGCCTCTTTGACGGTGATGCGATTCTCCTCTATAGCCACCTTCCGCAGCTCCTCGATCGCCTCGCCGAAGCGCTTCTTCCAAAAGGGAGAGTGGGTCAGCGTACACAGATAATCGCTCCTTTTTTTCAGCTCGGTCAAATGGGCCTCATCTTCGACCTCGAGCATCTCATCACGGATGATGCAGTTGATGCGTCGGATATCTTCGGGGCTCTCTACTTTTCCATAGATCGGCATTTTGACTCCTTTTTTTTAATATTATATACTTCGGTATGAGTTACTATCTGCTACTTTTGTACCTTTTTGGCCTCATGCTCTTTGGCTATGTGGCCTACCATATCTATATCACCCTGGTCACCGATGGGCGCTACCGCTTCTACAAGCTCTTTCGCCCTTTCCCAAAACGCTACGCCAAGATCTTGGAGCGCTCCTTTCCCTTTTATGAGAGTTTACCACAAAATCTCAAAAGAAACTTAGAGGCTTGTATTATGACCTTCATCAAAGAAAAGGAGTTCATAGGGCGTGGAGTGACAATCGACGACGAAAAGAAGGTCCTAGTCGCCGCCAATGCCTGCTTGCTCACCGTAGGACGGGATCGATGTGAGTACAAGCATGTCAAGACCATCATCCTCTATCCAGAAGCGGTGCTCAAACGTGAAAAGATCCAGGAAGGCTGGGTGGTCAGGGAAGAGGAGAAGGTCCTTTTGGGAGAGGCCTGGCAAGGAGGGGCTGTGGTGCTTAGCTGGAGCGATCTTCAAACTGGTGACCTCAACCCCAACGATGGCCACAACGTGGGATTGCACGAATTTGCCCATCAGATCGATATGGAGGATGGCTACGCAGATGGAGTACCTCCCCTGCCCCTGCGCCTCTATCCAAAATGGTCCAAAATCATGAGCGAAGCCTACAAAGATCTCAAAGAGCTCTACGAAAAACACAAAAGAGGCTTCCTCAGCGCCTATGCCCTTACCAACGAAGCGGAGTTCTTCGCCGTGGCTACGGAGGTCTTTTTTGAGCAGCCCCACAGACTCAAAAAGTATGAACCCAGGCTCTACGAACTTCTCAAAGAGTTCTACAAGGTCGATCCAATCCAATGGAAAAAGCACACCTAAGCCTTTTGGAGTGGTTCGCCAAAGAGGGGCGCCACGATCTGCCATGGAGAACGACGACAGATCCATATAGGATCTATCTTAGCGAAGTGATGCTCCAGCAAACGCAAGTAGAGAGGGTCGTAGGGTATTATGAGAGATTTTTGAAGCGCTTTCCTACACTTTCTAGCCTTGCTCATGCAGATCTTGATGAGGTTTTGGCTCTGTGGAGCGGCCTTGGCTACTACAAAAGAGCCCGCAATCTCCACGCCACCGCAAGGATCTGTGGTCTGAAGCTGCCAAAAGAGTACCACGCCCTGCGCAAACTCCCCGGCATAGGCGAATATACCGCCAGCGCTATTTGCTCTTTTGCCTACCATCAGCCCATAGCGGTGGTCGATACCAATATCTCCAGAGTCCTTGGCCGACTTTTTGCCACTCACACCCCCAAAAAGGTGGCCCAGGAGTTCCTCAACACCAGCCACCCCAAAAAGCACAATCTAGCTCTCATGGATCTGGGGGCCTTGGTATGTAAGCCCTCAGATCCCAAATGTGACCGATGTCCACTTCACGCCTTTTGCCAAGGCAAAGAGGACCCAGCCTCCTACACAAAAAGAAGCTCCCAAAAACGCCAAAAAAAGGAGCTCCATCTAGCTTTGTGGATCGAGGATGGCCAGATCGCTTTGCGAAGATCTGGCCAAAGACTCTACCAAGGACTCTTGAGCCTGCCACCAGCCGATCCGGCTCCAAATCCCATCGCCAGCTTTCGCCACAGCTATACCAAATACGACATCACCATCTATCTCCACCGCCAAAGACCTCAAAGTCCCATAGAGTGGATCCGCCTCGATCAGCTCCACCAAGCCCCTATCAATGCCATCGTGCGCAAGGCCCTCACACTCCCAAAGCTCTCAATCTCTTTTGCAAATCTTCCCTGAGTCGCCGCTTCAACCGTTCCTTGCGCTCCAAAAGATCGGCCATAACCTTTCCCATAGCCATATAGGTCATCTTATCAAACTCCTCTTGCTGTGCGAGAGTCAGGAGTCGTCGGCTCTGGACAGAGGCGTCTTGGATCTGACCAAAAAGATCCTGGAGAGCCTTGAGCCTTTTGAGCCTCTTTGGCGGCATCAAACCCCTCTGTACCATCAGCTCCGCTATATAGCGCGCTCTTTTTAAGGCGACACGAAACCTGTGAAACTCCTCATCGCTGTGTATGCTACTACCCAAACGTCGCAAGCGCTCAATGCTACGCCTAAAGGCATCTTTGAGAGCTTTTTTCAGAGATCTCTTGCATACAATCTTTGGCCCAAGCAGGGCGTAGAGCAGAGCTGGGACCTTGGCCAGCTCCTCATGGAGAGCTCCGTAGGCCTCCTTGCGAGCTCTGCGCAAATGGATCTGCAATTCTTCCAAATGCAAAGGATCTGGCAGATCCCACGAAGAGAGGGTCAACAAAAGGACATCCAGATCTCTTGCATCATTGCTCACTTTGATGAAACGTTTGAGAAGCTGCCTGCTTTTTTGAAGGTAGGCTGGCTCAAAGCACCCTTTGAACTCTCGCAAGATCGACTGGGCCCGCCTGGTACTCACACGAAACTGATGCAGATGCTCCACCTCATCCGGCTCTTGGATCGTCTGCTGGGCATAGTGGAGGATATCTTGGAAGTAGTCTTGAAGTTTTTGGCTTAGATATGGCTGAAGTCGCATGGGGGCCTCCTTTGAAAAATTATATTATAATTTCACAAAAAGGAGACTCATGGAGTACTATTTATGGATCAAGGCCTTCCACGTCATAAGCGTAATAAGCTGGATGGCGATGCTCTTCTACCTACCCCGGCTCTTTGTCTACCACGCTGAGCACAGAGAAAACAGTGGGTTCGTAGAAGTAGTCAAGATCCAAGAAAAAAAGCTCTTCTACTTCATCGGTGTCCCTGCCTTTTGGGCCTCTTTGCTCAGTGGTCTGGCCATGATCGCCCTCAATCCGGCTATGTTCAAAAGCGGCATGTGGCTCCATATCAAGCTCACTGCAGCCACTTTGCTCATTCTCTATCATTTGAGTCTTAAATATTTCCTCAAAAAGTTCGAGAGCGACAGCTGCGTAAAAAGTGGCAAGTTCTTTCGCCTTTACAACGAGATCCCCACGATCTTGATGATCATCATCGTCGTCATGGCGGTGGTCAAGCCCCTATGAAGATAGCGGTAGCCCTTAGCGGCGGTGGGGCCAGGTGCCTGGCCCAGCTAGGATACCTGAGTGTCCTATGGGAGATGGGGATAACGTTTGGAGCTCTTAGCGGAAGCAGTGGTGGCTCCATCGCAGCAGCTTTCCTGGCTCTTGGTATGAGCCCCAAGGAGGCCTATGAGGCTGTGAAGGGATTTGATTTTTCAGCCATCAAACTCAATCTCTTCAGGGGCTCTTTGTTTCGTCTCGATGAGGTGGCCCCAAGATTTAGGGCCATGGGGCTTGAGGATTTTGAGAAGCTCTCCTTGCCCCTGAGTGTCACACTCACCCGCTACCGTGACACCCAGACCATCTACAAACAAGAGGGTGATCTAGCCACCAGCCTCATAGCCTCCAGCGCCCTTATCCCAATCTTCGCTCCAGTCCAGCTAGAAGGAGAGCTCTACATAGACGGGGCCTTTAGCGACAATCTCCCGGTCAAACCACTCCTCCATCACCCCTACCATATCCTGGCTATCAACGTCAACCCCCTGGCCCCCACCTTCAGACCTACCTTCATGGGTCATTTCAAAAAGGCCTGCTACACGCTCTTTAGCAACACCATCAAAGAGTCGATCCCTCTTGCCCACACCTTTGTCCAGATCGAGGAGGCGGGAAAATTTGGTATACTAGATAAAAGACATATTGATCTCATCTACCGACTGGGAGTCGAGGCGGGAAAGAAAGAGGAAAAGAGGTGGGAAGCGCTATGTTTGAAAAACTCCTAGATAAAATCGTCCATTTTGTCTTTACCCAGCCAAAATACCCCATGCGCTTTCGTGAGCTCATGGAGGCCAACAGGGTCGTCGTGGACAATTTAGACATCAAGATGATTCCGGGGCTCAAGTTTTGCCGGCTCAAGCTCTACGCCGTCTACTTCATCATCTGGAACATCATCGTCTTGCCCCTGGCTCTGCTCTTTCACGATATCCTCGCCAAGCTCGACTGCCACCTCTCCATCATCCTTGCGATTATCTTCACGCTGCTCTTCTTTGGCACCTACAAGATCTTCGAAGAGCGGGTCAAAGAGTATGCCGCCAAGAGACTGGTCAAAGAGGCATGGCAAAAATACCTGCCCCACTTCTCATACGAAAAGCACGCCGAAGAGGTGGCCCAGATCTACAAAGAGGCCGTAGACAAAGAGATCCCCAAGCACAAAATCGAGCACTACGTCATCGAAAAGCTCATCCACGAGCGCTAACGTCTCCACTCTATCTTCCTACCAAACCCCAGGCTGTTGTCGGTCATTTTGATCCACGATAACTCTATGGCCCATATGGGCTCATCCATAGCCAAAGCCACAGGATAGGCTCTATAATAGAGGCTGCGCTGCTCTTTGGTGGCTTTGGCCACTTCTCCAACGAACTGCACCCCCTGGAGTGTGGCGATATTTTGATCGCAGCAAGCAATCGTCCCGGCGACCCTTGGGTATCGCATCAGAGCCTGCATATGGAGTGTCGTGGTGGAGCTGGCAAAAAGCAGAGCACGCCCTATGGGATCGTAGCGATAAAAGCAGCTAGCGGCGTAGGGCGCGCCTTCAGAGATGAGACTCAGATGCAAAAGGTGGTTGTTTTTTAAAAAAGTGGCTATTTTTTCATGCATTTGTATATAATACCAAAATGATGAGATATCTTTTGATGGTGATCCTAGCGCTCCAGCTTTTTGGGGCCCAGTATATTATCGACTTCCAAGGCAACCGTACCTTTTCCAAGGAGCGCCTCTACAAAGAGCTGGGATTTGAGCCGACCCTTTGGGAGAGGCTCTTTGGCAAGTTCGAACCAAAAGCCGATGAGAAGCTCCTCCCTACCCTGGCCGAAGAGCTCAGACTCTTTTACAAAGAGCAGGGCTTTTGGGACGCCAACATCACCCTCACACTCCAGCCACCAAGAGCGATCTTCCTCATCCAAGAGAACGATCCTCTCATCGTCAAAAATATCTCCATCGTCTCCAATTTCCCCATCGACGATCTTCTCAAGCTCAAAGAGGGAGAGCGCTTCATCATCCCACACTTTATCGCATTTAAACACAAGGTCAAAGAGAGATTGCTCAAATATGGCTACTGTAGCTATGAGTTCTCTCCAAAAGCCTACGTCTACAAAGCCCAGCGAAGCGTCTATATCTCCGCCTATTTGGACCACGGCGACGTCTGCGTGGTCAAGACCATCAACGTCCAGGGTCTCAAAACCCTCCGCAAAGAGGTGGTCCTCTCCCACATCTACATCCATACTGGAGATATCCTGAGCATCGAAAAGATCGAAGAGAGCACCAGACGGCTCTACTCACTGGAGTATTTCGATCAGGTGCGATTTGACTACTCCAAAAAGATCCAAAACGAGATCTTCATGGATCTCTTCTTAAAAGAGCGCACCAAGCGCCACCTCTACAAAGCCGGTATCGGCTATGAGACAGACAGGGGCTTTTTGGGAAGCTTTAGCTACAAAAACCTCAACTACCACACCCATCAGCCCCAGATATCGCTCTACTACTCCGATATCAAACGCTCTTTCAAGCTGGCCGACTTCTACCCCTCCCTGCACCTCTTTGGGGATTTTTACGATGTCAGTGGATACGCAGAGTACGCCTATGAGGATTTTGATAGCTTCAAACAAAGAGCCACCACCCTCTCTGCGAAACTTCTCAAAGAGAGCAGAGATCTCTCCTACGCCTTTGGGGTGAAGGTGGCTAGGTATGATATCTTTGATACAGATCCGTGTATCGAGCACAAAAAGTATCACTACCTCACCCCCTTTGCCCAGATCTTCATAGACCAAAGAGACTCCAAGATCTTCCCCACCAAAGGCTACTACATCAAAGCAGATCTTGAGAGTACCCACCAATACATCAAAACAGAAGGGGAGATAGGATCTTTTTTTCCTCTCAAAAAGAGTGTCATCTTCGCCAAAGCCAGGGCTGGTCAGATCTGGGCCTCTTCGATCCCACCATCCCTGCTCTTTTTAGCAGGTGGCACCCAGACCAACAGAGCCTACTCCTACCGCTCCATCTACGCCTTGGATAGTGCGTGTCGCATCGGCGGGAAGTTTTTGTTAGCTACGACACTAGAGTATCGCAAGCTTTTGTATGAGAAGCTCTATGGAGCCATATTTTGGGATCGTACCTATCTATCCAAAAAGGAGTTCTCCCTTGACTCCTACGTAGATGGCGTGGGATTTGGGATACTCTACCCATCGCCCATCGGCACCATCAAGGCCTACTTTGGATTCGATCCGTCCGACTTCGGCCAGAACAATCTCTCACTCTATATCGGAGCTTCGTTTTGAAGACGCTTCTTGGGTTTTTGCGGCTGCTCGCATTCGTAGCGATGGCACTCCTTCTATCGGAGCTCAAGAGTCATTATATATCTAGCTACATATCAAATCAACTACGACAAAATGGCATCTCCTTCGATCTTGAGATCAATAGTCTCACCGACATCACTCTTCGCAAAATCATCTATAAAGGAGTCTACATAGCAGACCGGCTCCATCTAGTCTATGAGCTCGCTCCCCTTTTGGATATGCGCATCGTCATCGATCTTGTACAAATCGATGGTCTACGCCTCAAGGCCATAGAAAAGATCGCCAAAGAGAGCCCAAGGAGCAAAAGCTCTGGATCTAGCTGGCAGTTTTTGATCAAAAAGGCCCAAATCGACGGGATCTACCCCTACAAAGGGACCAACAAGATCACCCTCCACGCCAAAAATATCACCAAAGAGCAGGCCACGATCACCAGGCTTCTTCTGCGCACCTTCGCCGGATCACTCAAAGCCAAGGGAACCTACGCTCAAGGCACCCTCCATCTCAGAGGTTTCGCCGATCCAAGACCGATCCAAAAGATCTATCTCTCAAAGGCCACCTTCGATCTCAACGCCACCACCAAAGAGGCCAAGATCTCTTTGAGCATGCCAAGAGCCAGATATCAAGATCTCAATCTCACCCAGATCCAGATCCTGGCCAAAAGCGACTACCACAAAGTCCAAAGCCAGATCCACACCATCCTCTACCACCCAGATCTTAATGCCTCTGTCCAGGGCAGGCTCACCTACGACAAAGAGCTGCGCTACAGCGCCTCTGCTGCTCTTACGATCAAAAAGCGGCCCATCCCCATCCGCTACCAAAGCTACAAAAACTTCACACTCCAGATCCTAGGCGACCAGAATGGACTAGACTACAATCTCACAAACCCCTATCTCAAAGCCTCCGGGGATCTGGAGTTTCAAACAAAAAGATTTAGCCTGCGTACGTCGAAAGTTTTGGTCAAAGATCTCTACCCAAAGATCCCTGTGCAGGATATGGATCTAGCACTAGAGGCCAAAGGGAGATTTGAGAAGTTTGAGTACAAGGCCAGCTCCAACTATCTCCAGGCCCAGGGGCTCTATGAGCACAACACCACAAAAGCGACCCTGCGCTTCTTACGCCCTATCAAAGAGCTCAATCTCCCGGCCCTCAATCCCCTCACCCTCTTCGCCTCACCTGGCAAAATCGATATCAAATCCTCCATGCTCACAGCTCACATCACTCCCAACCAATCCATCATCACCCTCCCGCATGCCAAGATCTGGGCCCAAAAGGAAAAGGAGCTCCTCAAGCTCCGATCCTCCATCGAATCTTTGAAAAAGTTCACCAATGCACTCAACAAGCTCTATCCACTCCCTCCTATCCAAAACGATCTGCCTCTCAATGTCGAAGCAAAAGTCGACCTAAAGAGCAAAGAGTACCAAGCCCACATCTTCACACCTCCTGCTAACAAGGCACTCTTTGACTATCTGGAGCTGCGTCTTCGGGGCAACGAGACCAAGCTCTTCATCGACTACTACGCTTTGGTCATAGCTGGCAGAGGTCTCTACGCCACCAAGACCTCCACCCTCGAGTGGGACAAAAAGAGCCTAAGGCTTGATCTTTGGATCGAGGACAAAGCTAGACTCACAGGCTCCTATCACCTCAAAAACAAAGAGGGCGCCTTGAGCCTCACGGCCAAAGCCTACCGCTACTCAGGACCGGAAGCGGATATCAAAACCGACATCGACATCCAGATCACCATCAAAGACCAAAAGATCCAAGCAGACGGAGAGGTGAAGCTCCTAGGAGGAGTGATAGCTTATGAGCCCAAAAGGGGCAGAGTGGTCGAAGATGAGGATATCATCGTCATCGACAAGCAGATCCAGACCCAGCAGGAGAGCTTTTTCAAAAAGAACGTGGCTCTTAGCATCCATATAGAGGCCAAGCGTCCCATCCTCTACAAAATCCCCGATCTATACGTCCTGGTGCGTCCAGATCTGCTCATCTACAAAGAGTACGACAAAGATCTGGAGCTCCTTGGACTTGTCAAGATCCTCAAAGGCCGCTATGAGATCGCCGATGGATACTTCGATATCACCCCATCACAGCTGAGCTTCTATGGCCCACCCAACAACCCCCTCCTGGATCTGCACCTCAAAACCAGAAAAGATCGCTACATCATCTATATCACCGTCTCAGGTGACGCACAAAACCCTATCCTCTCCTTCGACAGCGACCCCTACCTCAAACCAAACGAGATCCTCTCCTTGCTGATCTTTGGATCTGGATCGCAGACGGTCCTGGGGGCATTGGGAGGGAGTCGGTTCGCCTCCTTTTTGTCCAATCTCTTCATCAAGGATCTCTTCGCCCAGATGGGGATCAAGCTAGACACCCTCTCACTCATCACCAATGGTGATAGAGTAGGCTTTGAGGTGGGCAAGAGACTGAGCGACCGCATCACGGTCGTCTACAAAAACGACGAGATCTCCACGCTCATCATCCGCTACCGCATCAGCGACCATATCGAGAGCGAAGCGATCTTTGGACCAGATCGCAGCGGCATCCATATCTTCTATCGCAATCTCAAATAAGATAAAATTTCTCTTATTTTGCTACAATTGCAAAAATCTTTTTCAAGGAGCGCTATGAAAAAGGGGATATTCTTCGATCTGGATGGCACACTCATCGACAGCGCCCCAGATCTAGGAACAGCTCTCAATGCCACACTCACAGATCTTGGCCTTCGCACCCATCCACTCGATCTCATTCGTACATGGATCGGCAATGGAGCAAGAGAGCTGGTAGCCAGAGGTCTGCAAGCCTCACAAGCCCCGATGGATCAAGATCTCATGGCAAAAGCCCTTGAGCTCTTCTTCGCCCACTACCAAAAGCGCCTCTGCCACCAGACTAGATGCTACGATCATGTACCTTCTACGCTAGCATACCTGTCCCACAAATACCCCCTGGCCCTCATCACCAACAAGCCTTTCGCTTTCGTAGGGCCAATCTTGCAAGAGCTAGGGATCGATGGATACTTTCAACTCATCCTGGGTGGCGACAGCCTCGAGGCCAAAAAGCCCCACCCCCTCCCTTTGCTCCATGCTTGCAAGTACTTTGGGATCGATCCTAATGAGGCGGTGATGGTAGGGGACTCCCCTACCGACATGGAGGCTGCCAAGAGAGCTGGGGTAGAGTTCATCGCCCTTAGCTACGGCTACAGCCAAAACAGCCCCCTCCACGCCACCCAGATCCTCCATAGCTTCGACCAGCTCAGGGAGCTACTGTGAGAGTGGCGATAGTAGGGGGCGGTATCGCCGGAAGCGCTGTCGCTATGATTTTGCGGCGAATCGGCGTGGAGTTCACCCTTTTTGAGAAGCGATCCTCTTTGGTAAGCGGACCGCCCATGTGCCATCTCCACGCAGGGGGCAATCTCTATCCCGATATCGACGACACCCAGCGCCTGCGACTCCTCAAGGAGTCCTTGGAGCTTATGCGCCTCTTTCCCCAAGCTATCGACTACCGGCCCACCGCTCTTGCCGTACCTAAAAACGATCCCAACGACCCTATCCACCTGGCCAAAAGAGCTGCTAGGCTCCAAAAAGAGTACGCCAAACTCTGCTCTCAAGATAAAGCCAACCAGCTTCTGGGAGATCCTAGCTCCTATCTCAAAAGCTACACCTACCAAGATCTGCTGCGCCTCCAGGCAAAAGAGCAGCCCACTAGACCCAGTTGTCCCGATGAGTGGATGATCCCCTTTGCCAAGGAGGTCGATCTAGACCAGCTCAAATATCCGGTGCTGTTGGTGCGAGAATTTGGGCTCAATATCTTTCGCATCGCAGCTACGGCCCAGATCTTGCTAGATGGATCGGATATACGCCTCAAAAGCGAAGTGCTCCATATCCAAAAAAAGAACACATTTCACATCACTCTCCGACAAAATGGCAAGATCGTCGAAGAGGAGTTCGACTATCTCATCAACGCCGCGGGATTTGAGAGCGGGAAGATAGATGACGATTTGGGATATGCGAGGGAGCGGTTCGTGGAGTTCAAGGCTGCTTATGTGACCAGGTGGCAGAGTCAATACCGATGGCCCGAAGTGATCTTCCACGGTCCAAGAGGAAGTGAGCAGGGTATGGGACAGTTTACTCCTTATGCAGGTGGCTACTTTCAGCTCCATGGCATGACCCCCTCCATCACCCTCTTCGAAGATGGCCTGGCCAAAAGCGCCCAGAGCGCTCAGCCAAGACTTGCATCCTCCTTTGTACAGATGATAGAGGATGGATGGCCCAAGGATCTGATCTATAAGCGCACCACCAAGGCCATCCAGCACTTAGCACGCTTCATCCCCAGCTTCCAGAGTGCCCAAGGAGGCGCCAAGCCCCTCTACGGAGCCCAGCAGATCCCAGGATCTGACGCTACGCTCAGAGCCGCCGAGGTCTCTTTTGAAAAAGATTACGCCCGGTGTGAGATCGTCAAAGCCTCCTCCATCGTCGCAATGGCTCAATCGATCGTACAAGAGATAGGCTATAGCGGCTCACTCCCCATCGACACACCCAAGCTCGACAAAGAGATCCTGGACCAAAAGGCCCAAGATATCGCCAGGCAAAGAGGCTATCCCGCCCAGATGGGGCTACTTGCCAATGCGACGCTTGATGAGTGCTCGTAGCTCTTTGGGATTGTAGCTCTTTTGGAGCTTGATACGCATCAGCTCAAATCCCGCACTCTTGCAGGCCCAGTTGACAAAGTCGTCCCGCTCCCTTCTATCGGCCCTGTCATGAGATCTATCATCGAGCTCTATGGCCAAAAGGATCCGAAACTCCCCATCACACAGGACATAGTCGAAATGCTTGCAGGCTACTTTGTTAAAGGCGCTGCGCCAGCGGCTTCGATCCTTGGCATCCTTTGGGAGCAGCACATCCGCAGCCCGCACCTTCGTAAAGATATAGTACCTCTCTCCCACCGCCTCTTGGAGCGCATGGAAAAACTTTCGCTCAGCAGGAGTCAAGATATAGCGCACCCGCTTGTAGGGCAAAGGGGGCTTTTTGCGCAAAAAAATCAAAATAAGCGCAAGAATGAAAAAAAAGAGTGCCGCTACGACATACTCATCTCTTAGCACGCTATGATCTCTCCCACGCCCCCTCTTTTGTATCCTTGCCCAAAGATTTGGGTGAAGATCTGGGCAGCTCTCTTGCCGCTACAATGTGTGGGCGTGATACACGCTACCCCAAGGCTTTTAAGTCCATGAGCTACACGTTCTATAAATTCATCCCTTCTCTCAAAGAGATGAAATCCACCGATGATGTAGCGAATCGTCCTATCTTCCATACTCATAGCTCGCTTGGCGATCTTTACTACTCCTGGATGGGAGCAGCCCACCACCACTTCGAGCCCCTTTGGAGTATCCAGCACCAATGAGTGCTCCACACCGCCCATCACGCCGGTGGAGTGGACGCCTTCCAAAAGCTTTCTTGGCTCTTCGCCTACTGCCACGACCTCTTTGCACTGGGGTTTGAGATCCTCTACAAGACGCGGGGAGAAGGAGTTTGGGATGAAGAGCGTAAGATCAGGATTGATCTCCAAGACGCTATCGAGCCCTCCGATATGATCCCAGTGAGGATGGGAGATGAAAAGGTAGCGGGCCTCTTTGAGATCGATGCCCATCTTTTGGGCGTTTTGCAAAAGCACCCGCCCGTTGCTTCCGGTATCGAAAAGGAGCTTGAGCTCAGGTATATAACAGCTAAATCCCCAAAGGGCTTTGAGATCTGGATGAGAGGTGTAGTTGTCGAAAAGGATTTTGTATGTCATGATATCGCCAATACCTATTTTTAAAATTTATTCTACTAAGCTTTCTTTAACCAAATCTTTCATCTTCTAAGATCAACAATTTTGACTTTGATCTTGTTTTTCCAATTTTCAGGGATATTGTTTTCTATTTCATTTTTGATTTCATTCAAACTTTTTTTCTTATCTTCAAAGTAAAAGA